>NZ_JAHIDY010000019.1:0-120832 GCF_018732265.1 Pseudomonas sp. TAE6080 | reverse complement strand
GTGGGTGGGGTCGCGGTATTTTGCCAAATCAGAAAGTCTTTTTCAGAGTTTCCCTAGGCTGACAAGCCAAGCGCTGGATCGCAACCATCCATCACCTTATCCAGCTAGATCTGCCTCCTCCAATAAGTGCCGCACAAATCCCGGCGGGTGCAGATTTCCGGGAGGTTTGCGCCAGATCAGTTGGAGACGCTTTTCAAGCCCCGGGATGGGAAGAGCTACCAGCGCGCCACTGCGAACTTCGTCTTGTACTGCGGAAGCCATCACCAACGACACGCCGAGTCCCGCCCTCACTGCTTGTTTGACTGCCTCGGTGCTGCCTAGCTGCATACCGCTGCGAGGCACGCCCAGTTCGCCAAAGTATTCGGTCAGAAGCCGTCCGGTACCGCTACCCGGTTCACCTCCCAGCATCGGCAGGTCCACCAGACGATCACGTTCTATGCACCCTGCTTCAGCCAGCGCATGGTCGGGGCTGACGATAAGCACCAGCGGCTCGACCCGCCAGAGGCGGTGTTCGAAGTCGGGGTGAGGTAGCCACCATTCCATGATCGCGGCGTCGAGCTGGCCCGCCAGTAGCTGGTCGGCCACATCCGGGTTGGCGGCGATGCGCAGATCCACCTCGCCCCTCTCATTTGCGGTCGTCAGATAGTTGCGCACGAATGGCTGGAGAAGGTAGGTGCCGATGTTGGAGCTGGCCCCGACGCGCTCACGATTGCCATGCAGGGCTTCTAGCGCCCGGGCGTGCATGTCGAGCAAGGCGGTCGCATGCGGCATGAAGGCCAGCGCCCGTGTGGTAGGCTGGCAGCCGCTACGACTGCGCTGCACCAGCGTTACGCCGACCTGCTCTTCAAGCTTCTGCAAGTGCTGCGACACCGTCGGCTGGGCCAGCCCCAACGCCCTCGCCGCGCTCTGAAAACTGCCTGTTTGAACGATCGCTACCAGGCTCTTCAGCCAGACCGGATTCAACATGCGGCAGGCTCGGCCTTGGGCAGACGGTTCGCAGCGTTGATTGGGCGCGCACCTGCCAATACCTGGATGATGTTCTGCGCTGCACAACGTTCAATCTCCAGGCGCACCGCGCGCACTGCCGACCCTATGTGCGGAGTGAACAGCGTATTCGGATGCGCGAGCAGCGCAGGATCGATCAGCCGCGGCCGGTCCGCGCGAGCCCAGTCTTCCATTTCGAATACATCCGCCGCATACCCGCCGAGCTGGCCTCGCTCAAGCGCCGCGAGCACGGCGGCTTCATCCACTACCGAACCACGACAGGGGTTTACAAGCAGAGCGCCCGGCCGTACGAGGGCAAGCAGCTCGGCGTTGACCAGATGCTGGGTATCGGCATTCAAGGGAAGCGCCAGCAGGATGAAGTCCGAGCTGGCGAAGAGTTCGCTGCACGCCACCTGGCGCAGGCCGAGCCGTTGCTCGGTTTGTGTATCCAGAGCCTTCGCCTCGTGGTACTGCAGGGTCGCGCCCCATCCCTGCAAGCGATCAGCCATGGCCAGTCCGATGGCGCCCATGCCAAGGATGCCGACCGTAGCGTTATCCAGCCCCGTGCCGTAGAACTGTGGTTGCCAGCCCTGGAACTCGCCAGAGCGGACGAACGCATCTGCTGCCCGCAGATGCCGCCCCAGCCCCACCGCCAGTCCGATCGCCAGCTCGGCAGTCGGGACCGTCAACAGATCAGGCACGAAGGTCAGCCAGACCCCGCGGGCAGTACAGGCGTCCACATCGAAATTGTCGAAGCCCTTGAGCGCGCAGCCGACTACACGCAGCTCAGGGCAGGCTTGAAGAAAGTCTGCATCGACCCGATCGGGCATGAACGCCATCATCGCCTGAGCATCGCGGCAGCGGCGCAGAATTTCCTCGCGCGTCAGCGTGCTGTCGGTCTGGTTGGTCATCAGCTCGCAATGTGGCGCCAGCAGTTGCAGGATCTCATCGTGTACTCGGTGAGTTATAACGAGTTTCGGCAGCATGGTTTGTCCTATTTGAAACGTTTGCGCAGCACGCCACTGAAGGCGTCTACTAGCGTGACCATGGCCAGGATGACCAGCAGGATTGCTGCAACCTCCTGGTACTGCATGATGCGCAGCGAGCCCATGAGTTCGAAGCCGATACCGCCGGCGCCAACCATGCCCATCACGGTGGAGGCGCGAAAGTTGTATTCCCAGCGGTAGATCGCCACGTCGGCGAACTGCGGCGTCACCTGTGGCAAAACCGCGTGCAGCAGCACTTGCATCGGCGTAGCCCCCGCCGCCCGAGCGGCTTCCACCGGCGCTTCGTCGACGTGCTCGATGGCCTCGGCGAAGAACTTGCCGACCATGCCGACCGAATGCAGACCCAGGGCAAGCACGCCCGGCAAGGCGCCGAACCCTACGGCTGCAACGAAGATGATGCCCATGATCAGCTCCGGCACCGACCGCAGGGCATTGAGCAGCACCCGGGCAACACCGAACACAAGGGGGTGCGGCGCCGTATTGCGCGCTGCAACGAAGGCCACCACCAGCGAGAACACCACTGCGATGGCCGTACCGGCGATGCTCATCGCCAAGGTGTCGATCAAGGGGCGAATCCAGCTTCGATAGCCCGAAAAGTCTGGCGGCATGGCCTCGCCTGCCAGGGTCGCGATGGAGGGCAGCCCGTTCAGCAGCGTGGTGGCATCGAGCAGCCCCACGTACCAGCAGGCCAACAGCACCACTCCGAATACAATCGCCACCTGCCCCAGCTGGCGCCACCAACCGAGGCCGAAGCCTCGAAGGATGTGCTCGCGTTGCTCTGCAGGCAGCGCCTGCACGTCGTAATGAGTAGACATATCGGTGCTCACATCGTGGCGAAGTCGAGGCCGAGCAGCGATCCCATGTTGCGGATCACATCGTAGTCGGCGTCGGTGATTGGCGCGAAGGCCTCGGCCTTGAAGTTGCGCAGCACTTCGGGATCGTCGATACCGACGAATACATCCCGCACCTTGGTTTTCAGCTCGGGGCTCAGGTTCGAGCGCATCGCCCAGGGGTACTGGGGGTATTCGCCGCTGTAACCAAGTACTTTCACCTTGCTCGGATCGATTAGGCCACGTTCGGCTACGTGATTGAAAATTACCTCCGACAGCCCACCCGCATCGGCGTTGCCGTTCGCCACGTTGACGGCAACGGCGTCATGCGTGCCCACAAAATGTTGTTCGTAGTCCTGCCCACCCGTCAAATCGGCCGTCTCAAGAAGCACGGTTTTGGGAATCAAATGGCTGGACGTCGATGCCCGGTCACCATAGGCCATCTTCTTGCCCTTAAGGTCGGCATACTCATTCACGCCTGACGCCACATTGGCGATAATCACCGAGCGATAGGTCGGCTTGCCGTCGATGACCATGGCAGCGAAGGGCTCGATGTCGCTTTTGCTTTTGGCCATGACGTAGGACAGCGGACCGAAATACGCCAGGTCGATACGGCCAAAGCGCATCGCCTCAATCATCGAGGAATAGTCGGTGGTTACGATCAGCTGCACCTTCTTGTCCAGATGCTCTTCCAGATAATCCTTCAGCGGCTGGTTACGCTTGATCAGCTCGGAGGCGTTTTCGTCCGGCAGCAGGGCAACCTTTAGCACATCCGGATCGGCATCGGCCGCTAGGGCGGACAAACTTGAAACAGCGGACAGCAAGCAAGTCAATAAGAGCGCGGATAAGCGTTTCATCGGGACATCTCCAGTGAAGGTTCGAGCATGACAGGTGGTTCAGCCGGAGCATTCGCTGGCTGAGTCGTAGAGCGGCCTGCATAGATGCGCTCAAGCTGCGCATCGGTGAGTTCCGAGGGCGCGGCATCGAAAACAATCTGAGAATCGGCCAGCCCGACGACGCGATCGGCGAAGCGGCGGGCATATTCGAGTTGATGCAGCGAAACGATGGCGGTGATGCCGTCTTCCTTGCAGATGTCGCGCAGCAATCCGAGAACACGGACCGAAGTGGCCGGGTCGAGACTGGCTACCGGCTCATCGGCCAGAATGATCGCCGGCTGTTGCGCTAGCGCACGCGCGATGCCTACCCGCTGCTGCTGGCCACCGGACAGTTTGTCCACCCGGCTTAGCGCCTTGTCTGCCAGACCGACCCGAGCGAGGCAACTGAGCGCAATCTCCTGATCGGCACGCGGCAGAGGAAACAGCGAGCGGAGCGTGTTGTGAAAGGCCAGCCGACCGGTAAGCACATTAGCCAGTGCGCTTTGACGTTCGATTAGCTGGTGGTGCTGAAAGATCATGGCGGTACGCCGACGATGCTGACGCAAGGCCGAGCCGCTGCCGAGTTCACCGAGTTCGCTGGTGACACTGCCGCCAGTGGGCGTGACGAGTCGATTGAGACTACGGAGCAAGGTCGACTTGCCTGCGCCCGAGAGACCAAGCAGCACGGTGAACTCACCACGCCGAAATGCAATCGAGGTATCGCGTAGGGCTGTCACGCCGCCTGGATAGACGACGCTCAACCGGTCGACCCGCAGCACGGCGTCCTGTATCGGATGGGGCGTCATTTGATCACCTTTCGCAATATTGCTGGCCGCACAATTGCGGTTCGCGATGCAAAGGGTAGAAATTCCTTGTTACCGCACTGCTTCTAAAGGATGACATTTCGATGAATACTTCGAATCTGCCGTAGCGGGGCGGCAAGCGAAGCCGTGGAAGAACGGGCGCAACGTAGCGTCTTTCTTCACGCGGGATACAGGAGGCTTTGATTGATACTGCTGCGGATTCGCTACAGTAACGTTGGGCCAGAACGTAATGCCATCCAAGCAAGAGAGCGCACACTAGCGGACTATAGGAGACATTCTATTCTTGCCCGTCGATTGACCTAGGCCGTTATGTGGCTGGTCGAAACCTTCAGGTGCCGCCCAACTAGACGTCTGTTGTCGCGCCCAGCTTAATGCTAGGGAAACTCTGAAGAAGACTTCCAGATTTTGGCAAAATACCCGGATTCCACCCACCGAGTTTCCCGATGAAGCAGATGACCTTCGCCGACGCCGAGTACGCCGGTAAGCGCAAACAAACCCGCAAAGAGTTGTTCCTGATCGAGATGGATCGGGTGGTGCCGTGGAAGGGTTTGATTGCCTTGATCGAGCCGCATTATCCCAAGGGTGAAGGCGGTCGTCCGGCCTATCCGCTGATGGCGATGCTGCGCGTGCACCTGATGCAAAACTGGTTCGGTTACAGCGATCCAGCGATGGAAGAGGCGCTGTACGAGACCACCATCCTGCGCCAGTTCGCGGGGCTGAGCTTGGAGCGTATCCCCGATGAAACCACCATCCTCAACTTCCGTCGTTTGCTGGAGAAGCACGAACTAGCCGCCGGCATCTTGGCTGTCATCAATGGCTATCTGGGCGACCGAGGGCTGTCGCTGCGCCAAGGCACGATCGTCGATGCCACGCTGATCAATGCGCCGAGTTCGACCAAGAACAAGGACGGTAAGCGCGACCCGGAAATGCATCAGACCAAGAAGGGTAACCAGTACTGTGTGTCACGAACACAGGTCAGATGACCTGTGCTGCTGTGCCGAAGATGGAAGTAGGCCTTCCGAAGTCGGCTTGCAGGAGCGGACTTCAAACCACCCGGTGCTGCGGCATCCAAAAGGTGTGGTGGTGAGCGACCGAGGAAAAGTCATCCCTGAGGATGGCAGGTGAGTATGGAGAAGATGAGCGAAAGCAAACCGTCCGATGACGCATCGTTATGCCCAAGGTGCTGCCGAAACTGAGGTGGAGTACTGGCTTCAGGACAAGTCGGGGCGTTACCTGCTTACGGACCCGATGGCAGCCGGTGTATAGGCGGCATGATCTTCATACAGGCTTTGGTACGGAACGTGAGAACCTTGTTCCAGATGCGAAGGAAAATGACAAATGGCCAACACCATGAGGAAGAATACCGATGCTGGAACGAGGGGCGGAGCCTCCCGTAGTAGCGATGAAGCCTCTGTAATGGAGGTGGAGCGAAGGGGCGGCGTTATCCGGCCGACGAGCGTTGCCAACCTCCGGGGATGAGTGGCGTGAGCTCGGCGAAACCTTATGACATAGCGAAACGCACGGTATGGGACGCCTACCAGCAGGTCAGGGCCAACCGCGGTGCTGCCGGCATCGACGATGAAACCATCGCCGATTTCGAGCGGGATCTGTCTAAGAATCTCTACAAGCTGTGGAATCGGATGTCGTCGGGGTCGTACTTCCCGCCTCCGGTCAAGCAAGTAGAAATTCCCAAGGCATCGGGAGGCACGCGCAAGCTGGGAGTGCCCACGGTTGGTGATCGTGTCGCGCAAACCGTGGTCAAGCTTCTCATCGAGCCGGAGCTGGACTCGATCTTCCACTCGGACTCCTATGGGTACCGGCCGGGACGATCAGCGAAGCAGGCGGTGGCGATCACGCGTGAGCGCTGCTGGCGATACGACTGGGTGGTGGAGTTTGATATCAAGGCAGCCTTCGATCAGATCAATCATGGGTTGCTGATGAAGGCGGTGCGCCTGCACATCAAGGAGGACTGGATACTTCTGTACATCGAGCGGTGGCTGGTTGCGCCGTTCGAAACGGATCACGGTATGCGCGTCCGACGCGAACGCGGCACCCCGCAAGGTGGAGTGATCAGTCCCCTCCTGATGAATCTGTTCATGCACTATGCCTTCGACACCTGGATGCAACGTACCAGCCCCAACTGCCCGTTTGCCCGCTACGCCGATGATGCGGTGGTGCACTGCCGCAGTCGAAAGCAAGCGGAGTACGTGATGCGCTCCATTGCTTCACGGCTGGCTGCCTGTGGCTTGACGATGCACCCCGAGAAATCGAAGGTCGTGTACTGCAAGGACAGTAACCGTCGCGCAGGTTATCCGCATGTGAGCTTTACCTTCCTCGGCTTCACCTTTAGGCCGAGGAAGGCGCTCAGCAAACAAGACCAGCTCTTCACGAGCTTCCTTCCGGGAGCGAGTGCGGATGCCTTAAAGCGGATGCGGCAAGCGGTACGCAGGTGGCGACTCAATCGCCAAACCCACGTGACGCTGGTCGACGTGGCTCGGCTCTACAATCCAGTGATACAGGGGTGGTCGCAATACTATGGCTCGTTCTATCGGACAGCCATGCTTGGCATCTTCCAGCACATTGACCGCGCGCTTGAACGCTGGGCCCGACGAAAATACAAGGCTCTTCATAGGCGCAAGCGGCGCATTAGCCAATGGCTGGACAAGATGCGGACTGTGGTACCCCGGCTGTTTCATCACTGGCGAGTGACCGGGCAGCAAGGTTGGATAACGGGAGCCGTATGACGCGAGAGTGTCACGTACGGTTCTGCGAGCGGCTGCGGGGGCAGTTCCCGCGGCCGACTCACCACTTCGGCATGAAGGCGCACATCGGTGTCGATGATGAGTCGGGCTTGGTGCACAGCGTGGTGGGCACGGCGGCCAACGTGGCCGATGTCACCCAGGTCGATAAGCTGCTGCACGGCGATGAGAACATGGTCGGTGCCGACGCGGGTTACACCGGCGTCGAGAAACGCCCTGAACATGAAGGCCGGGGGGTCATCTGGCAGATCGCCGCCCGCCGTAGTACTTACAAGAAGCTTGATAAGCGCAGTGCTTTGTACAAAGCCAAGCGCAAGATTGAGAAGGCCAAGGCTCAGGTACGAGCCAAGGTCGAGCATCCGTTCCGGGTGATCAAGCGCCAGTTCGGTTATGTGAAGGTGCGCTTCCGTGGTCTGGCGAAGAACACGGCGCAACTGATGACGCTGTTCGCGCTGTCGAACCTGTGGATGGCGCGCCGACATTTACTGGCGAATGCAGGAGAGGTGCGCCTGTAATGTGGAAAATGGCTGCCGCGAGGTGCTCGCGGCGGCTAAAAACACAGAAATAAGCGGGTGATCTGAGCGTTTTTGATCGATTTGCCGCTTTTAAAATCGGCAGGGGCTGAAGTCAGCCAGAAATACACAACTACTTCAGACCATCCCTAAGCGGTACGTTGGCACAGTATGATGCTGTTGAAGATGGTGATCACCTAATCGGGAAGGTCGATAACCGCGCTCTGTATGGCACACTCGGGGTGGCAAGGTCCGGGCATGCTGTGACCGTAGGGTACCAAAGAATGTACGGTGACACCGCGTTCCCCCGGGTGTTCGCCAATATTGCGCCCTTGGCCAATGAACTGCCCACTTATGACTTTTCATCACAAGACGAGGTGTCTTATCAGGTGCGTTACGACTATGACTTTGCGGCGGTGGGGGTACCGGGCCTGCTGTTTTCGACTAGATACGTCGTGGGGAACAACGTTGAGACAGGGCGCGGCTATGAAGGTAAAGACAGCGAACGCGATATCGATATGTCTTATGTTTTCCAGAGCGGGCCTGTCAAGGGATTCGGCATCAGGCTTCGCGACGCGGTAGCGCGGTCTAATTACAGAACTGATATTGACGAGTATCGCGTCGTCCTCAGTTATACCTGGAAGCTCCTATAGCGTTGCGTTCGCCCCAGCCCTGCGTGCCAACATCAGGCTTAACCCCAGGACCCGTGCGCGGTCACTGTGGGTCTTCTGCTCAGCCCCCCCCCCTCGCGGCTGCACCCCACTACTTAGTGGGGGGAAGGTTTTGCAGGAGCTTGACCTTGCTTGTTAGCACGGTCAGTACAGTCGATATCCACGCGCGATCCTGGGACACCCAAGGAAACTGTGAGCACTGTCTGGATGTGTTATCCCACAAAGTTTTGACTGGCTCTGGTACGAGTTCCGGGGGAAACACGACCCAAGAATGGCAGTCGTGGATTTCACGCTAGATGTCCGCTTCTCGCGGATTTCTATAGCTAGATAGGCCGTCCGTCCGTCGATTGATCTTGAACTGATGATCTGCATGCTGGACGTGGGCTATTGCTACGGCATTCGCTCAGAGCCGCGATTGTGCGAAGGCCCATTGAATATGGCGTATCGCTGGTTCTGCCGGTTGAGCCTTGAAGATGAAATACCCAATCATTCGACGTTTTAAAAATCCACACGGCCGTTTTCGCGACAGCGATCTCTTTCGCTGGTTGTTTAATGAAGTGCTGGGTCGCTGCATGGACGTAATCTACGAATCTATGAGAACTCAGCACTAATGATGCCGGCTTATGAAAGTGGTAGTGATCCAGTGGCGGCGTACGCTGGAAAAGACATCATTGATTCGGTCGGTTGATGATCGTAAGTGGAGGACAAAACTGCACTGGGTCGATCACCCAGCAGGTTCCAAGCGCGCTTCTTTTCTTCGGCGTAATCATGATACAGGTAGTGACGTCTCACCCGAGATCCGGCCAGTACATGGTTTTGGCACCGATCGATAACATCCAGATCTGACTGCTTGCAGGCCCTGGCAGGAATTGGCACAGTGCCAACAAGTCTGCATAACTGCGTTCGGACAACCAGCGCCGTCGTGTGACGAACTCGTCACGGAAATAGCCTAAGTGCACGATGGGGCCGCCGAAGGAGCTCAGTCCAAGGCGCAGAAAGATGAGAAAGACAGACCACGGGCTGTGGTGGTCAGTGTGGGTGTTTGTCATGCGTTTGCCTTCGTGCATGAAAGTAGCCGAAGGTTTGCCAGGTACCCGGCCGTCCGAGTGAGGCAAACCTGCTGGGCTGAATAGCTGGCGCTCTTGCGCCCAGGAGCAGTGCCAACGACACACCGAGCATGACCGTCAAAGAGCCTTCATTGGCCAGATTGACGCCATCAAGGCTTACGCCGGCATTGGCGAGCGCAAATAACGGCATGATTACATAGGCGACCCAGATGACCGGCGAAGAGCGAACCACGCCGTGGCGCACTTAGCGGATGGCAGCATTTTTTTCGACAGGGAGAGTTCATAGGCAGCGTAGATAGGGGGAGCAGGGACGGGCATAAAATTATTAAAATTACATATTTACAAATCTATATATGGCGAATAGCATTTGCATGTCCGTGAAGTAGCCACGCACCGGACACACAGACCGAAGCGACGTTGTAACGCGCGGGGCGGCTAACCTGCGCCAGCCAAGGGCTGGCTCGCTGCTCCCATCCCTCAATAGAAGGAGACCCAAAATGACCCGTGTTGTCCGTTTTCATCAGATCGGCGGCCCCGAAGTCTTGCAGATCGAAGAGCTCGAAGTTGGCGCTCCGGGCTCCGGCGAGCTGCGCATCCGCGTCGAGGCGATCGGCCTGAATCGCGCGGAAGCCATGTTCCGCTCGGGTGTGTACCTGGAGCCGACGCATCTGCCGGCCCGGCTCGGCTACGAAGCTTCCGGCATCGTCGAGGCGCTGGGCAGCGGCGTTCACGGCTTCGAGGTTGGCGAAGCGGTCAGCGTGATTCCGGCTTTTTCCATGAACAAGTTTGGCGTCTATGCCGAGCAGGCGATCGTGCCGGCCACGGGGGTTCTGAAGCGGCCGGCGGGCGTCGGCGCGGTGAAGGGGGCGGCGATCTGGATGCAGTATCTGACCGCCTATGGCGCACTGATCGAGATTGCCCAACTCAAGCGCGGTGATGCGGTGATCATCACGGCGGCTTCGAGCAGCGTCGGCTTGGCCGCGATCCAGATCGCCAACAGCGTCGGCGCCATTCCGATCGCGACGACCCGGACGCGCGCGAAGGAGGCGGCGCTACGCGAGGCGGGGGCGGCGCATGTGATCGCCACCGAGGAGCAGGACCTGGTCGCGGAGGTAATGCGGATCACCGACGGCCGCGGCGCGCGCATCGCCTTCGACCCGGTCGCGGGGCCGCAAGTCGAAACACTGGCGCAAGCGATGAGTCAGCAGGGCCTGCTTTTCATCTATGGCAATCTCAGCGGTCAGGAGACGCCGTTCCCGGCCTTGGTAGCGATGAACAAGGCCCTGAGCGTGCGCGGCTACACGCTGTTCGAACTGACCGGTGATCCGCAACGCTTGGCGCCTGCGCAAGCCTTTATCACGCGCGGCCTCGAGGCCGGACAGCTGAAGCCGATCATTGCCAAGACCTTCCCCTTCGAGCAGATCGTCGAAGCGCACCGTTACATGGAATCGAACCAGCAGTTCGGCAAGATCGTCGTCACGGTATCTCGGTAGAGGCAGTTCGTGAAAGACCAGGAGAGGGCAGAGTCGCCTTTCCCGCGACTGCGGAAATGACTCGACGCTGCCCCTTCATCCCCGCCACGCTGGAGCTGGGCGGCAAATCGGCGAATATCGCGTTGGGCTTACTGGAATACGTCACGCATGGTGATGTCGTCGTAACAACAGGAGGTACGTCATGGTCAAAGTAGCGTTGTTCGTTCGTCTGGAAGCAAAGCCTGGGAAAGAGAAAGAGGTAGAGAACTTTCTCTTGGATGGCCTTCCAATAGTGGAGGAAGAGCCAGCCACTACGGCGTGGTTCGGAATCCGCTTGGGGCCGTCCACCTTTGGCATCTTTGACGCCTTCCCGGATGAAGCAGGTCGGCAGGCTCATCTTTCGGGCAAGGTCGCAGCGGCGCTTATGGCAAAGGCTGCCGAGCTGTTTGCCAAACCGCCGTCAATCGAGAAGGTTGACGTCCTGGCGGCCAAGCTACCCGGCTAAGCAAACCCAACAAGACGCTCCAGTCGCGTCCCTGCCGCTTTGCGGCGGCAGGGACGCGACTGGGCTTGGACGTCCACCGGCCTGTTCTAAACGGAGCGCTCGAGAGGTGCCTGTCCAGGCACTAGCATCTATTTATCTACAAACGCAAATATATAGGTAGTTACACATGAAAGATTCCATTCTTTTCGAAAGCACCACGCTGGGCCCCTACAGCCTGAAAAACCGCATCGTCCTGCCGCCGCTGACCCGTTCGCGTAGCTCGCAGCCAGGCAACATTCCCAATGACCTGATGGCGACCTACTACCGCCAGCGTACCGGTGCCGGCTTCATGGTCACCGAGGGCACCCAGATCGAGCCGCGCGGCCAGGGCTACGCCTGGACCCCGGGCATCCACAGTGCCGAACAGATCCTCGGCTGGCGCAAAGTGACCGATGCGGTACACGCCGAGGGCGGCACCATCTTCGCTCAGCTCTGGCATGTCGGCCGGGTCTCGCACACCTCGTTGCAACCCAATGGCGAAGCCCCGGTGGCGCCATCGGCGATCCCGGCCGAGGGCGTCAGCGTATTCATCGAGACAGGTCCCGGCACCGGCGCCCTGGCGCCGCCTTCGATGCCACGTGCACTGACCACCGCCGAGGTCAAGGAGCTGGTACAGCTCTATGCACAGGCCGCTCGCAACGCCCTCGACGCCGGTTTCGACGGCGTGGAAATCCACTCCGCCAACGGTTATCTGATCAACCAGTTCATTTCCGCGCACAGCAATCAGCGCGACGACGAGTACGGCAGCTCGTTGCAAAATCGCCTGCGCTTCCTCCGTGAGGTGACCCAGGCGGTGGCCGCGGTGGTCGGTAAAGACCGGCTCGGCGTGCGTTTCGCCCCGTTGTTCGCCAGCACCGACGAGGCCCGCGTATATCTCGGCCTGGTCGAAGAAAACCCACACGAGACCTATGTCGAAGCGGTCAAGGTGCTGGAAGAAGTCGGCATCGCTTACCTGTCGCTGGCCGAGGCGGATTGGGAAAACGCACCGGAGCTGCCGGAAAGCTTCCGCAGCGCGGTGCGCGAGGTCTTCAGCGGGCGCATCCTCTATGCCGGCAAATACACCGCCGAGCGAGGCAAGCGTGTGCTCGAGGCGGGCTGGGGCGATCTGGTCGCCTTCGGCCGTCCGTTCATCGCCAACCCGGACCTGCCCAAGCGGATTGCCAATGGCTGGCCGCTGAACCCGGTCGATCCGGCCAGCATGTACGGCGGAACCGCTGTCGGCTACACCGACTATCCGACCTATGGCGGATAGTCCGCTCGAGGTGCCGGCCCCCGAGCGATACGGTTCGGGGGCCGGCGCATTGTCGGTTGAGCGGGCATATCGTAATATAGCAAAAAATAGTTATCGTGCGTGACCTATGAGTATCGACGTAAGCGAAGCGCTGAAGGCGCTAGACAACCCAACACGCCTGAACATCCTCAGTTGGCTGAAGGATCCGCGTCATCATTTCCCCGAGCAGGAGGTGGATCCTGAGCAGGTCGGTGTCTGCGTGAGCATCATCCAGGATCGGGTAGGCCTGTCGCAGTCGACCGTCTCGCTGTATCTCGCTGCCTTGCAGCGGGCGCAACTGGTGACCTCACAACGCATCGGTCCCTGGACTTATTACAAACGCCATGAGCAGAACATCGCGGCGTTCCAGGTGGCCTTGAAAGCGCTGATTTGATGCCTGCTCGCAGGCGTTTTTTCAGCCCTTCAAAATCTATATTTTGAAATATGTAGGAGAGAAGATGTTAACTCCGAATTCCATTCCCTATCAGCAACAACCTGGCTTTCAGCACACCTACCGCCAAGGCCGCCTGAGCCTAGGTCTTTTCTTCCCCCTCGAAGCCTTTACCGGCGATACGCCGAGTATGCTCGACCAAGTGAACCTGGCCCAACGCGCCGAGAAGCTGGGTTTCTCTGCCCTCTGGTTTCGCGACGTGCCGTTACGCGACCCCAGCTTCGGTGATTCGGGCCAGGTCTTCGATCCCTGGGTCTACCTGGGTTTTATGGCGGCACACACTCGCTCGATTGCGCTGGGCACCGCGTCGGTCATCCTGCCAATCCGCAATCCCCTACACACCGCCAAGGCCGCAACTAGTGTCGATCAGCTCAGCGGTGGCCGCCTGTTACTCGGCGTGGCTTCCGGTGACCGTCCAGTAGAGTTTCCGGCATTCGGTGTCGACCCGGAGCAACGCGACAGCCTGTTCCGCGAATACCTCAAGGTATTTCGCGAGGTTCAGCGCAGCAGTTTCGTGCCTTTGACCTGGTCCGGCGGCACGCTTGAGGGGGCCGATCTGATTCCCAAGCCGACGACGGCGGAAATTCCTTTCTTCGTCACCGGCCATAGCCGCCAGACGCTGGAGTGGATCGCCCGCTGCAGTCATGGCTGGATCAGCTATCCGCGTGCACCGAAGACTCAGCAGCTGATTGTCGAGGACTGGCGCAAGGCGGTTCGTGCCGAATGTGGTGAACTGTTCAAACCCTTCACCCAGTCGCTATACATCGACCTGACAGATAACCCGCAGACACCACCTCGGCCGATCCACCTGGGCTATCAACTGGGGCGACATCACCTGATCCCGCTGCTGCACAGCTTGCAGGAGATCGGCGTTAACCATGTGATCATCAATTTGAAATACGGCCAACGCCCCGCAGGTGAGGTCATTGAGGAACTCGGTCAGTTCGTTCTACCTGACTTCGTCATGTCAGCATAAGCCGGCGTGGTGAGGCATCAAATCATTATCCGTGGGGATTGCTCATGAGTTTCAAGGCAGTATTGCTTAACAAGGACCAGCAGGGGTTCTCTGCTCGTGTGACTGAGCTTGGTTGATACCACGGCCGCTGGCGATTCGTTCAACGCGGGTTATCTCGCCAGCAGGCTGGACGGCGGCACTCCACAACATGCAGCTGCCGAAGGCCATAGGCTGGCCGGGCGGGTGATTCAGTATCCGGGGGCATTGATTGCAAGGGAGGTGATGCCGGATTGACAACATGTAGCCGTTTGACTCCGGCCGGAATGGCTCAGGTAACGTCGCGGTGAAGCTGGTAGGCGATGCTACGCAACGGCACTGATAATCAACCGGATCGGGCAACTGCCTGACCCATTCATCCCGAAAGAAGCACCCTCATACCGCGATTGCGAAGCAACCCGAACAATAGTAAACCGGTCGAACCGGCGTCGGCAAAACCCTCGAATGACCAGGTGCGTAAAGTACGTAATAGCAATTGGGAACCGACGCGCGAATAGCCCATCATGGCTCTGCTGGTGCAGATGTCACTCGTCTATCAGAGGTCGGTGACCAACCCTCCGCAGCCCACGTGACCTATCAAAGGGTCAGCGAAGTACCATCAAATAGACACCGCAGGCGAGTGCCATTAGCCCAGCCGGGATGGCCAGCAAGGAGATCCGGTCGATCAGCTTGGACTGATAAATGACATCGGCGAGGTCGTCTGTCTCTGCGGATGCACGTCGCTTCAGTACGGGCACAAGGCACAGTGCATTGCCGAGAACAGCGATGCCTCCTGCCACAACTTTTAGGGCATAAATGCCGTCGAAGCGCGCAGGCTCGATGAGCAGCAATCCGGTCACCAGCACCACGCTGAAGGCGGGCATCTCGAAGAACAGATCGATCTGGCTGTGCAGCCTGGCGACTGTGAAGCCCTGACTCCGACTCTGTGCTCGGGTGCGTTCAAGCAGGTACTCGACCGCTACGACGCCCAGCCAGAAGGCCACGGCGAAAAGATGTAGTTGAAGCAAAAGGTTAAATCGCATGGTGTTCTCCTCAGTCCCTGATCAAACCTGGCGTCTTAGTTGGTGCATCGGAGCGTCTGTCGGGATGATCGCGCTCAAGAAAGCGACGCAGCCCCTCGCGGGTCTCGGGTTGATGGATGGAACGGTTGAAGCACTCCGCCTCGATGCGCAAGCCCTCAGCCAGGGGTTGACCATAGCCGCGGATCGCGGCCTCCTTGTCCGCGCACATGGCGGGTTGAGGGAGGGCACAGAGGAATTTGGCCAGCTCCATCGCACGCTCCAGTGAGCGCCCTTTGGGGACCACTTCATTGGCCAAGCCAATGGAGAGGGCTTCAGAGGCCGAGATGATCTTGCCTGTCAGGATCAGCTCCATTGCCCTGCCCAACCCCACGATGCGCGGCAGGCGTTGGCTGCCGCCATCGGCCAGGCCAATGTTCCAGCGGCGACAGGTCACACCGAAGGAGGCGTGCTCCTCGGCGATGCGCATGTCTGCGAAGCAGGCCCATTCCAGGCCGCCGGCGTAGGCAGCGCCATTCACAGCAGCGATCACGGGCTTGTAGATGTCCGTCCAACGGCTGGGTCCGAGAATACCCGGGCGCTCGCCGCGGTCGTGCGCAGCAATCTCGTCCGCGGTGGAAGGCACCAGGTCAAATCCTGCCTCAAGGTCTCCACCGGTACAGAAAGCTTTGTCGCCGGCACCAGTGATGATCGCAACCAGAGCACTCTGGTCATCCCGGAAACGTGTCCAGGCCTCCACCAGCTCCAAGTGGGTGGTTGGCCCAATGCAGTTGCGCTTGTCTGGGCGATTGAAACGGATGACCCTGATAGGGCCGTGTGTCTCGTAGTCGATTTGGGTAAAAGCCATAGCAGCTAGCCCTCTTGTTATTGTTCTGTGCGGATGATCAATGCCACGCCACGCGCTGATTGAGCGGGAAGCGCAACCGTGGGTTGTAGACCGCGCGTTCTCCCGGCATCCCGACCGCCAGCAGCATGACTGGGATTGCGCCTTTCGGAACGGGCAGCACCTGCTTCAGACGCTTCTCATCGAAGCCCTCCATGGGGCAGGTGCTGTAGCCGTGGCTCTGGAACGCCAGCATCAGGTTCTGCGCCGCCAGCGCTGTCGACTTCACGGCCCAGAGTCGCATCTGTTCCAGGCTATTGGGCGTGCGCATGACGGGGCGCCTGAAGCCCATCAGCCTGACCATCTGTCGTTTGAGCAAACCGCGCCAACCCAACCAGCCCTGGTTGTACTGGAATGGGGCGCTGTTCTTGTAGAAATGCTCAATCGCCTTGGGCACAGCGGGTTCTGGCCAAAGCCTGAGTACATCGGCACATGCCTGTTCCCAGGTGTTCGAATGTGCGAACACGGCAATGATCAGCGGTGCTTTCGCAGCGCTCTGGCCCAAACACACAGGCTGCAGTTGTTGCAGGAGATCGGGATTGCGTACGACATGAAAAGACCAAGGCTGCAGATTGCATGAGCTAGGTGCCAGCATTGCCAGCTCCAGGCAATCCTGGATAACCGCCTTGGGCACCGCTTCGGCCGTGAAACGTCGCACTGCGCGCCGACTTTCGACCAGTGAGCGGAATACCTTGGCGGATGCAGAAAACTCTGTGCGTGGCGCGGTGGTGCTCATCAGCGGCATCCCGTGCCAGCGCGACTTTGCGTCGTTGTACTGTTGCTCTGCGCCGCAAACCAGTTGAGCACCTCGTCCCAGGCATCCGTAGCTGAAGCCCGGAAATACCCCATGTGACCGATGGGGTGCTTTTTCGTCTCGGGATGGAGATCACGCGTCAGCAACGGAGCATTGCGATAACCCTTGAGGAAGGCGTCTCGCGAGGCAGGAGGCGCCCATGGGTCATCCACCGCATTGGCGAAGACGCAGGGCATGCGGACTTCTGCATAAAGGCTGGCGACCGGAGCCATTGAGGGATCGTCGAAGAAGTAATGGGGGTGGGCACACCAGCGCCGCCAGTCTTTGTAGACACCCAGCGGCAGGTCATCGCCCATCCCCAGCATGCTCCAGGCCATGTAGCCCTTGTACGCGACGATCAGCGGCAGAACACAAGACCACAGCAGGCGAACCTTGAAGGCTTCAAGCCTGGGCATCCACCCGGCCCATCCGGCGCCAGTACCGAAGCAATAGGCAGAAGTGATCTTGTGATGATTGGGCAGCAAGCCCAGAGCATGCCCACCAAAGGAGTGGCCGACCCAGAACAGCGGAGTCCTGCCATCGTCCATGTGCTCAACGGCTGCTGCCAGATCGCGAAAGCCCCAGTCCAGGTAGGACATCTCGAAACCTTTCAGGGATGTGGGCCTGGACTCTCCGATACCTCGGTAATCGACAGTCAGGACGTTGAAGCCTTGTTTACTGGCATGCTCGGCGAAGCGGCGGTAGAAACGCTGTTGCACACCGGTCGCACCGGCCATGATCAGGTTGCCCTTCAGATTGCCCTGTGCTGAATAGCGGGTGGCGGCGAGGCGGTAGCCGTCGTCGGCCACTAGCGTCAGTTGATCAATCACCGAGAAGGTGGCGGCTGAATTAGGCAGAGTCATTCAGAGCACTCCTGCTGTTCTGCGCCAACCAGTTCTTTTCGGAGAATCTTGCCCACATTGCTCTTGGGCAAGTCGTCTCGGAAGATGATGCGGCGGGGACGCTTGTAGCTGACTAGATACTTTTCGCAGTGTGCGATCACGTGGGCCTCATCCAGATAGGGTTGGCGACGAACGACGTAGGCGATGGGTATTTCTCCGGCCTTCTCGTCAGGAGCCGGCACGACCGCCGACTCCATCACCCCGGGGTGAGCATTCAGAACTCGCTCGATCTCCGAAGGGAAGACTTTGAATCCCGAGGAAATGATCATTTCCTTTTTGCGGTCGACCAGGCGCAGATAGCCGTCCGGGTCGAAGAGACCGATGTCCCCCGTGCGGAAGAAGCCATCGCTGGTGAATGCAGACGCGTTTTCTTCGGGCCGTCGCCAGTAACCGGCCATGATGGCGGGGCTGCGCACACATATCTCGCCGGCACCGACGGTGACCTCGTCGTCATTCTCGCTTCGTAGGGAAATTTCAATTCCCGCTACTGGCAAACCTACCGAGCCGGGGCGGGAGCGTCCGGCCGGGTTGCAGGAAATCAGTCCGGTTTCAGTCATACCGTAGGCTTCGGTGATATGGCAGCCAGTGATCCGGTGCCAGAACTTGGCCGTGGACTCGCTGACCGGCATGCCCGCACCGAGGCAGAGAGCGAGGTCCGTGAAGTCCTGCGAGTGAAATTCTTCGTTCTCCAGGAGCGAGTTGTAGAGGGTGTTGACGCCGGGGAAACTGCTTATGCGGTGCCGGGACCACTCTTTGACAAACGCCGTGGTATCGCGTGGATTCATCACCAATACCGCTTTACCGCCTTTGGTCAGGGTGAAGAGCAGATTGCCCAGGCCGAGAATGTGGTAGAGCGGCACCGCGAGCAGCAACACGTAATCCGGCTCGGCCCTGCCTAAAAGATGCGGACGCAGAGCCGAATGCTGTTGGCCAACGTTGAACAGCAAAGCCCGATGACTGATGGGCACTCCTTTGGGCTGCCCTGTAGTGCCACCGCTATAGATTATGAAGGCCGTCTGCTCGGCTGTAATGGGCGCGCGTTGACTTAGTTTGGTCGCACGAGTCGCTACGACCTTGCGCCAGTCGACGGCTCCTTCTATGCGGGTGAACTTACTACCCAAGCGTCGATGAGCTACCCAATTAACCAATGTCCGTCGCCAGCCTAGTTGATCACCTGGGGCGACTTGCACAGCAATACTTACACCGGCCTTGAGCATGGCCTGCTGGACACCCTGGCCCATGGGTTCGAAGAGAAATACAGCTTTGACTTCACTGTCCTTGAAAACCTGCGCCAGCTCCTGCGGCGTATACAAAGGGTTCACACAGACGGCGATCAAACCCGCCCGGATTATTCCCAGGCACGCCACCGGATGGGCGAGCATGTTCGGCAAAGCGACTGCAACCCGAGCTCCCGGTTGCAGCCCCTGGTTGATCAACCAGGTCGCTACCGCAGCACTCAGATTCTGTAATCGCTCGTAGCTTATGTTGGCACCCATTGCCGACACGGCCGGGGCTTTAGGCGTTTTCATAGCGCTACGCTGCAGCAGCTCTTCTATGGTGCAAACCCCAAGGTCAGCAAGCTCGCTGCCACTCTGCCGGGTACTGACTAACTTCAGTTTCTCATTATCTTTTTTATTTGAACGATTCATCTGTGGTCCGCCCTAGCAGAGTTGGATCTGTTCGAGCAGCCCAAGACGCGATGCATTGCGCTTCAGCTTTTCGATAAGTGAAGGAACACGTACTTCGGCTTCGGAAAAATACAGACGGGCCAGGGCAGGTTTGCTTCTGAGGAATTTTTCATCAGAAGTTGACGGCGCGGCGGCATCCGCGATCCATGCCCACAAATAGCCAAAAACAACGGTACCCAGCAGTTCAAGGAAGTCCGGCGCAACCAAACCCACAACGTCCCGGTTGAAAACCGTATCGACCGATAGTTGCTGAACCAATGGTTCGAACTCGGCCCCCCATGACGCCAAGGTCGTGACGACCCCTTCCAGTCCTGGACGCTGGCGCAGACGCTCGGCTAGCGCGGGGATGTGGCTGAGGAAGATCCCCAAGCGCTGTCCCTGATCGCTCAGGGTCTTGCGCCCCAGCAAGTCCAGAGACTGGATGTAGTTTGTGCCTTCATAGATCGGACAGATGGCCGCATCGCGCAGCAGCTGCTCCATGCCGGTTTCGACGATGTAACCGTGCCCACCGAACAGCTGGAGAGCGGACGAGATATGTGTACCCGCGTGCTGAGACAGGTAGCCCTTGACGATGGGGGTCAACAACTCTGCCAGCTGTGAGGCCTGCTTACGTCGCGCGTCATCCGGGTGGCAACGCGCTTCATCAAGCAGGGTGCCGACCCAGGCGCAGAGCAAGCGTGCTGGCTCAATAAACAGCCGCTGCTGAACAAGGCTCGACTTGACGCCAATATGACTTAACAGAGGGTCAGCGGGTTGATCGGGGTGCGTGGCACCATTCAGCGCGCGGCCTTGCAAGCGCTCCTGGGTGTAGCGCAGCGCGTTCTGGTAAGCGACCTCGGTCAAACCTACGGTTTGGACACCGACGGCGAGCCGTGCGCTGTTCATCAGCAGGAACATGCAGGCAAGGCCACGGTTCAATTCGCCGACGCGGTAGCCCCTGGCATTCTCGAATGCCAGGGCGCATGTGGCGTTGGCACGAATGCCATGCTTGTGCTCAAGCGCGATGACCGACACCCCGTTGGCTGAGGCAGGAACCTCCAATTGGTATTTCGGCACGACGAATAGGCTGAGGCCGCCAGTACCTGCCGGGGCCCCTTCCGTTCTGGCGAGCACCAGGTGAACGATGTTCTCGGTCAGGTCGTGATCGCCGTTCGAGATGAATATCTTGGTTCCACTCAGGAGGTAGGAGCCGTCCGACTGTGTGACTGCAGTCGTGCGAATCAAACCAAGATCGCTGCCAGCCTGAGGCTCGGTAAGGCACATGGTGCCAAGCCATTCGCCACTGGCTAGCTTGTCGGAAAACAGGGATCGAACCCGCTCATCGCCGAATCGGTCGACACAACGGAGAACACCTTCGCGCACGTTGGCGAAAATGCTGAAAGACAGGTTGGTGGAGGCGAGCATCTCGTCAAAAAAGACACCTGCCGTTCCTGGGAAACCTTGCCCCCCAATGGACAGTGGGACCGTCAGAGCAGGCCAGCCGTTCTCCTGAAACAGGCGGTAAGCTGACTTGAAGCCCTGTGGGGTTTTGACCCCACCCTGTTCAAGCCTGCAACCCTCGGCATCGCCGCTGCCGTTCAAGGGCAGCAGTTGCTCTTGGGTGAGCTCGGCACCGACCTCCAGAGTGGCCCTGAACAGGTCGGCGTCGATATGGTGGTGCTCTGGCAGCAGAGGCAACAGCTCTGAAAGTCGAAGAACCTTGTGAGCGAGGAAGTTGAACTCCTCCAGTGGTGCTTGGTACTGCAGCATCTCTTGCCCCTGCCTTATTGGTTAACGACCTTTGAACACCGGTTCGCGCTTCTGCATCATCGCCATGACGCCTTCACGCACGTCTTCGCTCTTGATCAGCGTGAACAGCAGTTCGTTGAGCTTGGAGAGCGCAGCATCGTCACCCTCGTCGCGCGCCTGGAAGGCAGACTGCAGGGTGGCCTTGATGGCCAGCGGTGCGGCTTTGGCGATGCGCTCGGCGTACTCGATGGCGCGCACCAGCTCTTGGCCGGACTCAACGACCTCTGTCAGCAGACGCATACGCAGAGCATCGTCAGCACCGAACTCTTCACCGGTCAGCATGTAGCGCATGGCATCGGTCCAGCCGGCAGCTTGGGTAAAGCGCACGGTGGAACCGCCAGATGGCGGAATGCCGCGCAGTACTTCCAGGTGAGCGAAGCGGGTGTTGCTGGCGGCGATTGCGATGTCGGCGTTGAGCACCAGCTCGATGCCCGCGGTCCAGCAGGTGCCTTGCACGGCGAGGACCACTGGTTTGGTGCGGCGCGGCTTCGAGACACCCCACGGGTCGATACCCTCGTCCGGGTACTTGAAGCCGCCCGAAGCCAGCTTCGGCGTCAGCTCCATTAGATCAAGGCCTGCCGTGAAATGGTCGCCGTGGGCGAACACGACGGCGCAGCGCATTTCATCGTTGCGCTCGAATTCACCCATGGCCAGGGCCAAGTCATTGAGCATGGCGCTGTCGAAAGCATTGCGTTTGCCGGCCCGGTCGAGGCCGATAAGGAACAGATGACCACGCTGCTCTCGAGTGACGCGACCCGGACCGCTGTTTGCTTCGCTCATGAGAGCTTCTCCTGACTTTATGAGGGGCTGCCTGGTTTTTTCCAAGCTGAAGATACTTACCGAATGTTCGGTTAGCTGAAACTAAACAAACATTCGGTAACCGTCAAATTGTTGCAGCAAGGCTTATGACGTAGAATCAGCGAGGATTATCGAGAGCAGGTTTACCCCGTGCGCCCATTGAAAGTATCCCGCGATGAACTGCTGCAGCGCTGCGCCAACACTTTTAAGCGTCTCGGCTACCACGGCACCACCATGGATGCCTTGTCGGTTGCTTGCGGGCTGACCAAGGCGTCCTTCTACCATCACTATCCCAACAAGGAGTCGCTTCTGAGGGATGTGCTGGAGTGGACCCATGGGCGCTTGAAGCAATCGCTGTTCTCCATCGCTTTCGATGAAAGCCTGACTCCTCAGGAGCGACTCACAAGCATGGGGCGCAAGGCAAAGAAACTCTTCCAGGACGACTCGATTGGATGCTTGATGGGTGTTGTGGCAGTCGATGCCGCTTATGGGAAGGTCGATCTCATGAAGCCGATTCGGCACTTCATGGATGACTGGGCCGCCGCATTCTTCAAGCTCTACAGCGTCGGGCACAGCCAGGAGGACGCGCAGAATCTGGCGCGACAGCTGGTGGCTGATTTCGAAGGGGCTATTCTGCTGGCTCGTATCTATGGCGATCCGAGATACATAGATGCGGTCACTGAGCGTGGACTGCGGCAGCTGGAGCCCGCGGGTGCTGGTGGCTAGGCCAGTTCCCGTGCAAAACTCCGTTTCACTTCCTGCCAGATAAGGTCGAGCGGTGCCGCGCTGCGCGCGGCTCGGCACAGGGCAACAGAGCCCTCGATAGAGGCAATGGCCAGCAGCGCCAGGCTGCGTGAGCGAACGTCGGTCACTCCGGCCTCCTGCAGCGACCGGCCGACAATCTCCTGCCACTCACCAAAGATAGCGTTGGCTTGATCCAGTAACTGCAGCTGGATCTGAGCTTCGAGCTCCGGTTCAGGCTCGCCGCGCTGGTCGGAAGAGTACTGCTCAACCGCCACGGCCAGCACTGCACAGCCGGCTTGGAAGGCTGTCTCTTCAAGCGTTTTTCGCCACAAGGCAACGAAGAGCTCCATGCCTTTCACAGGGCCATGTTTGCTCAGCAGCTGTGCCAGCGGCTCGCTGACTTCCCGGCCGGCGTGCTCCACGGCTGCTTCGAGCAGTTGGCGCTTACCGCCAGGGAAGTGGTGGGTGATGGAGCCGCGTGGCGTGTTCGAGTGGCGCACGACCTCGCGCATGCTGGTTGCAGTCATCCCCTTGCGGCGCAGTAGATCCGCAGCGCCGACGATCATTCGGTCACGAGTGGAAGTAGTCATCTTAATAAATTATGCCATCTGTCATATTATGGTGTAGCCTCAGGCTCGACTATGCCACTTGTCATAGTCGTACATCCACCTATTCCGCTACGAGGCACCGAAAAGATGACTGCTCGTCCTAAGCTCCCCAATCCGATCGATTCTGTAGTTCTGGCATCGTTGGACACTCCCGATGGATGGCTTGAGTACCCGCTGGGCAATGATGTGATCGAGGGCAATCCGGACACTCGGATGAAGCTCTTGCGAACCGTTGGCGTGAAAACCCCGCACAAGTCCGTGGCGTTCTTCACCTCTCGTCCTGCGAAGTTTCATTGGCGCTTCGAAAACGATGAGGCTTTTGTGCTGATCGAAGGTCGTATCGCAATCACTATGGACACTGGTGAGAGGTTCGAAATGGTTGCGGGGGATGCCGTATCGATTCCGGCTGGGCACACGGGGGTCTGCGAGGTCTTCGAGTTCAGCCGGAAATTCACCGTGGTTACCAGTGGAATCGCTGATTAACGGTAGACCTATGAAGGTGACCATGTCTCTGTAGCCGCGTACGCTGGAAAAGACATCATCGACTCGGTCGGTGGGTGTTCGTAGGTTGAGGACAACACGGCACCGAGTCGATCACCCAACAGATTCCAGGCGCGTTTCTTCTCTTCGGCATAATCGTGATGCAGATAGTGTCGCCTCACCCGGGAGCCGGCAAGCACATGGTTCTGACATCGATCAATGACGTCCAGGCTGACCCCCAAGGCCTGCATCATGGTCGCACCTGTGCGGCGTAGGTCATGCGGTGTCCAGTCGCCATTCTGGCCGTCGGCAAGCACCAGTGTATCGTCATGGCGACGTCTGGAGAGGGCTTTGCGGTTTTTGAATCGGGCCTGGCGGTCACCCACCTGCTTACTCACCACTTTCACGTCCACATGCCCATCATCCTGCTTGTTCGGAAAGCACCATTGAGTATCGCCCGTCATGGTCTTGAGTTCCTGAAAGAAGTGCAGGGCAAAGGGTGAGAGGAAAACATAATGGTCTTGTTTTTTGCGCCGGCTGCCTTTGACGTTCCCGCTCGGGATGAACCAGGTATGGTTCTCCAGATCGACATTCTTCCATTCGGCCTGAAGCAGTTCACCGATCCGGCATAACGTTCCCAAACAGATCCAAAGCGCAAGTTGGGACTCTGGTTTCAGGGGGCGAATTCCACCGTACTTCTCGCCGGCAGGTAGCGCTGCATAGTCGGTAGTCATTTTCTGAAAGCGTTGGTGTAATTCTTGAAGTTCGGTGGAGGAGAGGGTCCGAGTACGTTCCTCTTGGTAGTCACTGGGTACAAGCTTATCGATTTCGACCAAGTCTGCTGGATTTCCGTCGATCAGCAGTGTTCGCCATGGCTGTCGTTTCTGGGCCCATCCAAACATCTGAACGATATCCGAAAAAAGACTAATGGCTTGGCGAGTAGCGCCGCGAGCCATGACGGAACGCACCAGACCCCGCAGGTCATGCTCACTGACTGTACTGATGACTTTTGAGCCAACGGCGGGGTAAAGATCTTTCGCGAATTTTCTCCGTAGCTCGGCATTACCATCCTTTCGTGCCACACCATCGCGAAGCCATTCTCCCGCTAGGTCTAGCAGCGTTAGCTCCATAGATTTTTGCTGATCGGCTTCTGCGAGTTGTGCAGCCAGCTCCGCTTTCAGTCTGACCTTCCCTGCGCGCTTGTTCTCATTAGGATTGATCCCTTTTGCTACAAGGTCTCGTGCTTCGTTGCGCTCCTTGCGGATTTCGGTCAACGACTTGTTTGGCCAGGTACCACACGAGAAGCGGGTGTAAATCCTTTCCCAGCGAAACTGGAAGTAAAAGGGGATGGCGATACCTTTTTTGCGGAGTGAAACCCTGCCCGCGAGGCTGCCTTCGTCGCGTATGATGATGCCGACATCCTGCTCGGTCAGTGCTTCCAATTCCTTGGCAGTGAGCTTGGCTATAATCAACCTCCTGATAAGTTTACTCCCACATTTACTCCCACTAATTCGTCAGCTAAGGGTAGATCAGGATAGAGGTCGTTGGAAGAGTGAAGCGCTCAAAGGCCTTGTTTTACTGGGTTTGAGGATTCTATAGGGGCGCAGCGCGAACCAGGGATGCATAATGCATAACTGAATGGGGTGCTAGGGGTAGAGTGTTCGAATCACTCCGTCCCGACCATATTTTTCAATGACTTAGCCCAACTTTAGCGAGTTGGGCTTTTTCATGCTCGGGGGATTTGCAGGACTTCTCTAGGTTGTCACTGGCATTGGAGGTTTAGCCGACACACTGCGTTACCCACACGGCATCGCCCTTGGTTCAAGTCCAAGAGCAGTACTTGCCGACAGCAAAGCCAAAGCGTCGGCGGGAACGACCCTATGGATGGCCTTCTGGGCCAACTTAATTACCCCATCAGCACCTGGGTGCTGATGGGGTATAAACGTTAGGGTCGGGTAGAAATAGCAGCTGTGGATGCTTACATATCGAAGGCGGAGGGCAAAACGATCATGTCCCGAATGGTGACATGGCGTGGGCGTGTCAGTATGTACATCACCGCATCAGCCACTTCACAGGGCTCGATCAGGCTGCCGCTCTCCTTGGCCTTTCTCAGGTTTTCTTCGGGCCAATCGGCAAGCAGGGCACTGATTACCGGGCCAGGGGAGACCGCAGAGACTCGGATCCCCTGTTTATTGACTTGCCGGCGCACGGTCTGCACGAAACAGTTGATCGCCCACTTGGACGCGGCATAGACAGGTTCCCACGAAACTGGAAAGTGGCCAGCGACCGAGCCGGTCACCACGATGTCGCCGGTCCCGCGCTCAATCATGTAGGGCAACACATCGTGAACGTTCTTCATGACGGCATTGATGTTGAGATTGAGCATGCGGTCGATGCCCGCCGAATCGGCTTCAATCAGGTCGCCGCCAATGTAGCTGCCAGCATTGGCGTAGAGGATGTCGAGTTGCCCGGCTTTTTCCAGTACACCGGAGAGCAACGTTGCGCAACTCTGTGGATCCAGCAGGTCAATGACCAATGGCATTGCCGCGTCGCCAAGACGCTCACAGGCTGCCTTGAGGGCCGGTTCGTCCCGATCAATCAAAACAACGCGTGCGCCGGCTGTAATCATGGCTTCGACCGTTGCCAAGCCTATACCCGATGCTGCGCCTGTTACCGCAGCGACCTTGCCTTCAAGTGCGTAAGCCATCAGTTCTCTCCTTTTGGATCCCGCCACGGAGATCCTCTTGTTGTTGGAGTAATGTAAACGTTTACATTTTTATTCAGTTAAACGCCTACGAAGAGAATGTATAGGGCGGGCTTGAGAAATGTCAACGTCTACATATTTTCATCGGACTGCACCTTTTACGTTGAATCTTGCGCGGGTGCAGCACGTTTTTCTGGGTCCAATCAGCGCCGCAATTCACCTTTGACAGTCACGTCCGCCGACACATGCAGCCGGTTGTCGATTTTGTCCATGAGCATGTTGATGGCAGTCAAGCCAAGCTCATAAGTGTTATGGCTGATGCACGGGATGGGGTCGCCGAAGAAGCCGGCATAGGGCACTTGGTCGATACTGAAAAGCTCGATATCCGATCGATTCAAGCCGTGATGACGCATGGCTTCCAAAGAGCCGAGGGTGATCAGTATGTTGAGCCCGAAGATCGCGTCGGGACGCTTGCCGCTGTTGAGATACGCACTGACGGCCACTCTGGCGGGTTCTTGTGTGTAATCACCGTGCAAAACCTCCAGGGTTGTCGCCTCGCCATACTCCGTCAGCGCACGGCGGATGCCTTCGATCCGGGATAGGGTGATATTGGACCTTTCCGGCCCGCCCACGACCAGGAAGTGTCGATGCCCTTGCTCCAGGAGCGCACGGGCGCCCTGGTACCCGCTTTCCTGGTTGTCCAGGTAGACCCCGGCGAAGGGAGCACCTGCCAGTTTTCGGTCGATCTGGACGACAGGAATGTCTGCCATTTCCAGTTTTGGCAGGTACGCAGGGTGGTAATTATCGTCATCGGAAATCACCGACAAAATGATCCCGGCAACCTGGTAACCCAGCAGCGTATCCACCGCCCGAGCCTCAAGCTCCGGCGAGCCGTCCGTATCGAACAGCAGCAGTGAATAATCCCGTTTCTTCGCTTCGCGGGTGATCGCCTTGATGGTCTCACCGTAAAAGGGGTTGTCCAGGCTCGCGGTGATCAGGCCGAAGAGCCGGCTCTCGCGGCTTTTGAGGTTGCGCGCAAATGCGTTGGGTACGTAGTTAAGTTCGCGGGCCACTTTCAAGATTTGCGCCAGTGTCTCTTTTTTCACCTTTTCTGGCTGATTGAGCGCACGCGAAACGGTGACGGTCGTCATGTTGACGCGTCTGGCGATGTCCGTGATGGTGGCTTTGCCTGGTCTTGTCATTAGGTTTTCTGTCCACGCTGACGGGCGCCCTGTTTCAGTTGTTTTTCTTGGTCAGGGCAGCCCAAAACTGAATATGCAAACTATTGTAAAGCCAAATTCCATATGCTAGCTTGAAATAAATGTACACGTTAACATTTCCCTCCGGTACAGGATGAAAGAGGAACCTCGACCTCCTTTTCTGTTCGATCCGGATGTTGTCATCAAGGAAAATGTTAACGTGTACATTGGACGCCATATAAAAATAATCAAAGGTAAACGCCATGAATGTCTTCAAGAAAAGCAACCTCGCTCGTCTCGTCGCAGGCCTCTTCTGCAGCTCGGTACTCGCCGCCTCGGCCCATGCTGATCCGCTGAAAATCGGCATTTCCTTCCAGGAGCTCAACAATCCTTACTTCGTGACCATGAAGGAGGCGCTGGAGGAGGCCGCTAAAACCATCGGCGCCCAGGTGATCATCACTGACGCTCGCCATGACGTTTCCAAGCAGATCAGTGATGTCGAGGACATGGTCCAGCGTGACATCGATATCTTGCTGCTCAACCCGACCGACTCTGTAGGCGTCCAGTCTGCGGTTGTTTCTGCACATGAGGCGGGAGTGGTGGTGGTCGCTATCGATGCTCAGGCACAGGGCCCGCTGGATTCCTTCGTGGGTTCCAAGAACTACGATGCGGGCTATCTGGCCTGTAAATACCTCGCAGAAAAAGTCGGTAGCAAAGGTGACATTGCCATACTTGACGGCATCCCGGTCGTGCCGATTCTTGAGCGCGTGCGCGGCTGTGAAGCCGCGGTCAAGGAGTCCAAGGGACTGACTATCGTGGCCAAGCAAAACGGCAAACAAGAGCGGGATACGGCGCTCACCGTGACCGAGAACATCCTGCAAGCCAACCCCAAGCTGGTGGGGATCTTCAGTGTCAACGACACCGGTGCCCTCGGTGCATTGACCGCCATCGAGTCCAGCGGCCATGACGTCAAGCTGGTAAGCGTTGACGGTGCTCCAGAGGCGATCAAGGCTATCCAGAAGGCCGACTCCAAATTCCTGGCGACTTCTGCGCAGTTCCCGCGAGATCAAGTCCGCTTGGCCTTGGGGATCGCGTTGGCCAAGCACTGGGGCGCCAACGTTCCTGCTTCCGTTCCCGTTGACGTTGCTTTGATCGACAGGGCAAAGGCTTCCAGCTTTAGTTGGTAAGCGGCTTCCTGTCGGCTCCATGGGAACGCTAGGTTCCCGTGGGGCAGCTCTCTCGATCGTTGAGGTCATGCGTCATGTCCAGTCTCCTTGCACTCGAACATATTTCAAAAAGCTTTCCGGGCGTCAAAGCCCTGACCGATATCAGTTTCCAACTGCGCGAAGGGGAGGTTCATGCACTGCTCGGCGAAAACGGTGCAGGCAAGTCGACCTTGATGAAGATCCTGTGCGGTATCTACACACCTGATACGGGTTCGATCGCCATTGATGGCCAACAGATGCAGTTCCACAGCTATCACGATGCGATCAATGCCGGGGTCGGCATCATTTTTCAGGAATTCAGCCTGATTCCCTATCTCACCGCCACCGAGAACATCTTCCTTGGCCGAGAGCTTACCAACCGTTTCGGCCTGCTCGACACGGCTAGCATGCGCGAGCAAGCCCTGGCCATTTTTCAGCGCCTGGGGGTGCTGATTGACCTGACAGTGCCCATCGAAGGCCTTAGTGTCGCTGAGCAGCAGTTTGTTGAGATCGCCAAGGCGCTGTCCCTCAATGCCCGCATTCTGGTGCTCGATGAGCCGACGGCCACCCTGACACCCGGTGAAGCGGATCATTTGTTCAGGATCATGCGCGAGCTGAAAACCCAGGGTGTCGGGATGATTTTCATCTCCCATCACATGGATGAGATTTATCAAATATGTGACCGCATCACCGTGTTGCGCGATGGGTGCATGGTGGGTGAGTGCGAGGTCAGCACCACCGCAATCGATGACCTGATAGAAATGATGGTGGGTCGCAAGATCGACCAGGCATTCCCGCTTAAATCCAGCCATGGCGATTGCCAGGAAATCGTCATTGAAGTGCGTGGACTGCAGCTCGACCCACGGGCTGCAGTCAATAGTTTCAAGTTGTACAAAGGCGAGATACTCGGCTTCGCCGGGCTGGTAGGTTCTGGTCGTACCGAGCTGGTCATGGGGTTGCTGGGCGCCAGATCAGTCCATCATAAAGAGGTACTGGTCAGTGGCCGACCTGAATCGCTCAAGTCTCCTGCCGAGGCACTTAACTGTGGAATCGGACTGCTCCCGGAAAATCGCAAGACCGAGGGCCTGATTCTGTCCTTTTCGATCCGTGAAAATATCACCCTGAACAACCTCGCCAAACACTGCGGCAAACTTGGGCTGATTGATCGCAGTGACGAGGGCCAGGTAGTCGATGAGTTGATGCGCAAAGTGCGGGTAAAAGCGCCTGACCATAACAGTCCGGTGGGTAACCTCAGTGGCGGCAATCAGCAGAAAGTGGTGATCGCTCGCTGGCTTAATCATGAGTGCAAGGTCCTGATTTTCGACGAGCCCACACGCGGTATCGATGTCGGGGCCAAAGCTGAAATTTATCGCCTGATGCGTGCGCTGACGGAGCTGGGTGTGTCGATCATCATGGTTTCTTCCGAGCTGCCGGAAATCGTCGGTGTCAGTGATCGTGTTGCAGTGTTTCGCCAGGGCCGGATTGTCACCACGCTCTCGGGTGACGCGGTGAACGCCAACGAAATCATGCTGCATGCCACAGGAGGGACTATCGATGAGCAACGCCACTGAAACCAATGTTCGCAACCAGGAGCACTCGAAGATGACTGTGCAACTGAACAAGTGGCGCAAGTCACCTATTTTCTATCCTCTGATCGGCTTTATCGTGATTTTTGTCGCGATGGCCCTGGCCAATGACAACTTTCTCACGGCAAGCAATTTAAGCAACGTGCTACGCCAGGTCTCGATTATTGCCATCATTGCTGTGGGCATGACGTGCGCAATCCTGACCGGCGGGATTGATCTTTCCGTGGGGCCGGTAATGGCGTTGTCTGGCACCCTGACCGCAGGCTTGATGGTCGCCGGCTTGCCACCTGAGCTTGCGATACTGGCAGGCTTGGCCGTTGGCGCCTTGTTCGGTGCCGGTAATGGTGTGTTTGTGGCCTACGCCAAGATGCCGCCCATCATCGTGACGTTGGCGACGATGGGCATTGCCCGGGGCCTTGCATTGATTTACACCGGCGGCTACCCGATCTCTGATCTACCGCAAGGCTTCTCGTTTTTGGGGCGCGGTGAAGTCTTCGGGCTCCAGGTCCCGATTCTGGTGATGGCGGTGGTGTATATCCTGGCCTACGTCCTGTTGAACAAGACGCCAATTGGTCGCTACATCTATGCCATCGGGGGCAATGAAGAAGCAGCGCGCCTGAGTGGGGTGCGCGTTGCGCGCTACAAACTGCTGGCGTACATGATCAGCGGGTTGACAGCCGCAGTGGCGGGTATCGTGCTGACCTCGCGCTTGATGAGCGGGCAACCCAACGCGGGCGTCGGTTTTGAATTGGATGCCATCGCTGCCGTCGTACTGGGTGGTGCGGCCATTGCAGGGGGGCGCGGTGCAATTATCGGCACGCTGATCGGCGCCATGATGCTCGGTGTGCTCAACAACGGGCTCAATCTGATGGGGGTTTCTCCCTACATCCAGAACATCATCAAGGGCGCAATTATCCTGCTCGCGATCTATATCGGCCGCACTCGCGGCAAGTAATTTAACGACAGGACTACCTTTTTGCCTCGCTCACGCAGCGTCCATCCAGGGCGCAGTGCGGCAAGGCTTGGCTCAAAAACACGGTCAGCACGCTGAGGAGCAGGGTCATGAGTTACGTGATCGGAGTTGATATCGGTACACAAAGTACCAAGGCGCTGTTGATGTCGATCCAAGGCGCTATCGTTGCCCAGGCGACGGTGAGTTACAAAGTCGAGCAACCGCGTCCGCTCTGGGCACAGCAGTGGCCCGATGTCTGGCTTGAGGCGGTGTATGAGTCTGTCGCGGCGGCGGTTGCGCAAAGCCAGGTGCCGGCCAGCGAGATCAAGGCCATCTGTGTCAGCAGCTTATACGGTGGCTCGGGTATCCCGGTCGACAGTGATATCAAGCCGCTGCACCCTTGCCTTATCTGGATGGACCGCCGGGCGCACAACGAGGTGGAGTGGGTACGCCAGAACATTGATATCGAAATGCTCAAGCGTGTCAGCGGCAATGGTGTCGACAGCTACTACGGCTTCACCAAGATGCTGTGGATCAAGCGCAACAAGCCAGAGGTCTGGGCAAAAACCCGCTATCTGCTGCCGCCCAACAGCTATGTGCAGTTTCACCTCACCGGTGCATTGACCGTCGATCACAGCTCGGCCGGTAATATTGGCGGCGTCTACGATATCAACGCACGTCGTTGGTCGGTACCGCTGCTCGAAGCGCTGGGCATCGCCCCTGAGTTGATGCCGCAGCGCCTGGTGGAGTCTAGTGAAGTTGTCGGTAACCTGCTGCCCGATGCCGCCCGGCGCCTGGGGCTCGACCCTGGCACACCTGTGATTGCAGGTGGTGTCGACGCCGCCATGGCGACCCTCGCCGCTGGCGTCCTTGAACCTGGCAACCATGTGGCGATGATTGGCACCAGCATGTGCTGGGGCTACATCAATCAACGCACCGATGCCGACCATGGTTTGATCAGCATGCCCTACGTGCATAACGCGACCGAAGACCTCTACATCTTTGGGGGTGCTATCGCCGCTGGCGCTTCGGTCAGTTGGTTTCGCGATCAATTCTGCGCCCAGGAAAAACAAGCGGCAGCGCTGCTGCAAGGGGTCGACGTTCACGAGTTGATGGAACTTGAGGCCGCGAAAACCCCCGCTGGAGCGCAAGCGTTAGTGTTCTTGCCTTACCTGATGGGCGAGCGCAGTCCGGTTTGGGATGCGAAGGCGTCCGGTGCCTATATCGGCCTGTCGTTATTTCATACCAAGGCGCACATGTACCGGGCGGTGCTCGAAGGCCTGGCTTTTGCCTTGCGTCACAACATGGAGCGAGGTCAGCAAGGCGCGGTGCGCCTGGATCCTGAGTTGATCGTGGTCGGTGGTGCTGCCGCATCCGATCTATGGATGCAAATCATCGCCGACATCACCGGTTATCCCGTCCTGACCATCGAGCAGGAAGTCGAGGCCCCTTTGGGGGGCGCCATGTTGGCAGCGTTGGCCGTGGGTGAGATCGACAATCTGGCCCAAGCTCGCGACTGGCGAACCTTGCGGCCGCGTGCGCAACCGGATGCTCGGAACAAGGCCACCTACGACCTGATGTTCGAACAGTATTGCAACCTCTACCAGGCGTTGAAACCCAGCATGCATGCCCTGGCCCAGCTCAGCCAATAACGAAAGGTTGCCAGTGCGAGGCCTCGAACCCGCACGGGTTCACGCTTACAGAAAACGGGAGACATCATGTCCACTTTGCTTGCGCAATTGAGAAAACTGAGCACCGTAGTCGCCGATACCGGCGACCTCGATGCTATCCGCCGCTTCGCCCCCCAAGATGCCACCACCAACCCATCCTTGATCCTCAAGGCTGCGCAGTCCGGACAGTACAACGCCCTCATCGACGAGACAGTTGCGGTCGTCGGTGAGCTTGAGGGAACCCTCGACGACGCGGTAGACGAGGCCAGTGATCGCCTGGTCGTTGCCATGGGCTGCCTGATTCTGCGGCACGTGCCAGGTCGCGTATCAACCGAGGTCAATGCTCGGCTGTCCTTTGACACGCAAGCAAGCATCACCAAGGCACGCAAACTCGTGTCGCTCTATCAAGCATCCGGCGTCAGCCGCGATCGCATCCTGATCAAGCTGGCCGCCACGTGGGAAGGTATTCGCGCTGCGCAGGTACTGGAGCGTGAGGGTATCCAATGCAACCTGACGTTGATTTTCAGCTTCGCCCAGGCGCAGGCCTGTGCAGAGGCGGGTGTCTTTCTGATCTCACCTTTTGTCGGCCGTATTCTGGACTGGTATCGCCGAGCCAATCCTGACATTGATTACGCTCCGGCACATGAGCCCGGCGTGCTGCAGGTTCAGGAGATTCATCGTTATTTCCGTCGGCACAATTATTCGACGGTCGTCATGGGCGCCAGCTTTCGCAACAGCGGCGAAATCCTCGCGCTAGCCGGTTGTGATCGCCTGACCATCAGCCCTGCATTGCTTGACGCGCTGGCCACTACTGAAGGTGTGCTTGCGTACAGCATGGGTGAGTCCCTGGAACGAGCAGAACCGCCTGAGCCGCTCTCTGAAAGCAAGTTTCGCTGGCAGCTTAACGACGACGCGATGGCCACGGAAAAGCTGGCCGAGGGTATTCGAGGGTTTGATGCCGATCAGTGCAAGCTTGAGGCGCTCCTGCGAGACAAGCTTGAACGTCGCGCGCCTTGAGAAATTACGGCGTCATTCGCTGCTCTGAGCAGGGATGCGGTTCAACAGGCGAACTCCGGCCATCCGGGAGCTAGCGGCTTAGAGGTCGAGTGGGTCAGGGGTGTTGCCTTCAGGATTCAACACCCCCTCGGCGTTATCAGGTCGGGGCGGATGTGACTCATCAAATCTGGAGTAATGAAATGTTCAGTGATCTTAAAAACAAAGTCATTCTGGTCACCGGAGCCAGCAGCGGTATTGGCCGCTACTGCGTACGAGAACTATGCGTGGAAGGCGCCCACGTAGTGGCTATAGGGCGCAATGCTGAGCAACTGCGCACTCTGCAGGATGAGACGGGCTGCGACATAATTGCGGCCGACCTGGAACAACAGGAAGGCTTGGATAAGGTCGACAGTGCACTCAGGGAAGTCGACGGGCTGGTCAACTGTGCAGGGCTTGCACTCCTGGACCCGGCAACCGAGATGCTCGGCGCAGACTTTGACAGAATGATGGCCATCAACGCACGGGCCACTGCTTTGATGTGTCAGATGGTCGCCCGTCGAATGATTCAACAAGGTCGTGGTGGGGCCATTGTGAATGTGTCCAGTCAAGCGGCGCTGGCTTCGCTGCAGGATCACCTTGGGTATTCAGCGTCAAAAGCCGCCATGGATGCGATGACTCGTGTGCTCTGTGCCGAGCTTGGCCCCTTTGCGATCAGGGTGAACAGTGTGAACCCGACAGTTACGCTGACCCCCATGTCAAAAGTGGGCTGGAGTGACCCAATCAAGGCCCAGGGCATGCTTGACAGAATTCCCTTGGGACGATTCGCCGAACCTGAAGAGGTCGTGCGGCCGATTCTGTTTTTACTCAGCGCCGCGTCTTCAATGATTTCCGGAGTGGTATTGCCGATTGATGGCGGTTTCACGGCCGGCTGAGATGCACCCACGTGAGACATTTTTTGGGGGCCAGCCAGGCCCTTGGGCTATGGTGCAGACTGCAGTCGAGATCGACAATGGTTTGCGGAACGTATGATCAGGCCCCGCGCTTTTTTTGGGCGCGCAGCCTCACACCCATTCAAGGATATGAGCATGGAAAAGCACTTCGGTAATTCAGGCCTGTTCAAGGCTGCTTCGTATCACTGCAACAACTCCCTGGAGTGCGGCATCGCGCGCTGGGAGCTGAAAAACATTGCGCTGAATGCGAAGGAGTTTTTGATATGTCCAAAGAACTACTCGGAGTTTCTGCTCTAGGGTTGATGGTGCTCGGTGAGTTTTGTGCGATCTACAGCGAGGTAGTCACCGCCAGGCTGGCCCATGCCGGCGATGGTTCATGGCAGGCGTTCATCATGCCGGTGGCGCTGATGTGTTTTGCCGGGTTTTGCCTGCTGGGCGCCTATTGGCTGGGGTATGTGGCTGTTGGTGATATCTGGATCGTCACCGTGGTCTCTGTCACGTCCTTGCTGCTGCTGGAGCCTGTTGTGGTCTGGGCGCTGTTCCATGAGGCGCCCGGGCGCGGTGCATTGATCGGTTTTTGCCTGGGTGCACTGGGGATGCTGGCCACGGTGTTGCTATAACAGGTAGCGATCTAACAAACACAGGTAAAGCCTGTAGAAGCAGTCGAACCCCACCTCGCCGGGCTCGACTGTTCCTACACCTGCGGTTTACTCCTCGATCCGCGCGGCTGGCAGTGTGTTGTCATCCGGGCTGACAACCGGTTTGTGCTTGAGCATTGAAAGTACCCAGACAAAGAAAACCGGCACAAACACCACCCCCAATATCGTTGCGCTGAGCATCCCGCCAACCACGCCGGTGCCGATGGCGCGTTGGCTGGCAGCACCCGCGCCGGTGGCGATGGCCAGGGGCACGACGCCGAGGATAAAGGCCATGGAGGTCATGACGATGGGACGAAAGCGCAGGCGTGCGGCTTCGATGGCGGCGTCACGCAGGGAGTAGCCCTGGGCCCACAGGTCCTTGGCAAACTCGACGATCAGGATCGCATTCTTGGCCGCCAGCCCGATGATGGTGATCAGGCCGACCTTGAAGTATACGTCGTTGGGCATGCCCAGGCTGGTCACGGCCAGCACCGACCCCAGGGCGCCCACCGGTACGATTAGCATCACCACAAAGGGGATGGCCCAGCTTTCATACAGCGCCACCAGCAGCAGGAACACCACCACGAACGCCAGCGCGAACAGTTGCAAGGCCTGGCCGCTGGCGATCTTTTCCTGGTACGACAAACCGGTCCATTCATAGCCAATACCTGCCGGCAGCGTGGACACCAGGCGTTCGATCTCGGCCATCGCTTCCCCGGTGCTGACGCCGGGCGGCGCATCGCCGGCGATACGGATCGACGGGTAGCCGTTATAGCGGGCGATTTGCACCGGGCCTTGCTCCCACTGGGTGCTGACAAAGGCACTCATGGGCACCAGGGCGCCGAGGTTATTGGGGATGAACAGTTTGAGCACGCTGTCCGGCGTCATCCGGTCCCGCTGGTCGGCTTGCACCACCACCCGTTGCTGGCGCCCGGCGTTGGCAAAATCGTTGACCACCGCCGAGCCGAACGCGGTCGACAAGGTGTTGTTGATTGCATCAAACCCGACGCCCAGGGCCTCGGCTTTTTCCCGATCGATGGTCAGGCGCAATTGCGGGGCCTCGGCCAGGCCTTCCATCATCGCGTAGAGGATTTTCGGATTGCCGTTGGCCTGGCCCAGCAACTGGTCCCGTGCAGCGAGCAAGGCTTCGCGGCCCAGCCCAGCGCGGTCCTGCAGGCGCAGGGAGAACCCACCGGAGTTGCCCATGCCGTCGATGGGCGGAGGGTTCACCGCCATGATCGCGCCGTCGCTGGGGTTGGCAAAGTGTTGATTGACCCCTGCGATTTGCGCTTCGGCAGATTGCTCGTCGCCGCGCAACGACCAGTCCTTTAGGGTCGGAAAGGCCAAGCCGGCGTTTTCGCCCATCCCGGAAAAGCTGAAGCCCAGGACCAGGAAGGTGCTGGCGACCGCGTCACGGGAGGCGAGAAACTGCTCCAGCTCCTGGCCGGTCGCCGATGTCCGCTCCCGCGAGGCGCCGGGCGGCAGTTGCACGTCAACGATCATATAACCCTGGTCTTCCACCGGGACGAAGGATTCTGGCAAGCGCAGGTAGGTAAAGCCCAACAGGACCACCAGCCCCAGATACACCAGCATCACTCGGCCTGCGCGTTTTACCAGGTGGTGATTGAGGGCGCTGTAGCGATCGGTCAGGCGTCCGAACAGGCGGTTGAAGGCGCCAAAGAACCCACGTTTTTCATGATGCCCCTCGGCCACGGGCTTGAGCAGGGTTGCACACAGTGCCGGGGTGAAGGTCAGGGCCAGGAACCCCGAGAACAGAATCGACACCGCCAGGGTCAGGGAAAACTGCTGGTAGATGACTCCCACCGAACCGGCCATGAAAGCCAGGGGCAGGAATACCGCCGACAGCACCACGGTAATGCCGATGATCGCCCCCGATACCTGGCCCATGGCCTTGACGGTGGCGGCCACCGGCGACAGGTCCTCATCGGCCATGATCCGCTCGACGTTTTCCACCACCACAATGGCGTCGTCCACCAGGATACCGATGGCCAGCACCATGCCGAACATGGTCATCATGTTGACCGAGAAACCCAGCAGGTACATCACCATCAACGTGCCTAACAGACACACCGGCACCACAATGCTGGGGATCAAGGTGTAGCGTACGTTCTGTAGGAACAGGAACATCACCAGGAACACCAGGACCATGGCTTCGATCAGGGTATAGATCACCTTTTCGATGGCCACGTCGACAAAGCGCGAGGTGTCATAGGGCACCGAGAATTCAACGTTTGGCGCAAAATTCACCGACAGTTCCTGCAGGCGCTCCTTGACGGCACTGGCGGTCTTCAGCGCGTTCGCCCCCGGCGACAGTTGCACTGCCGCACCCACTGCCGGCTTGCCATTGAGGCGCGTGGTGAAGTTGTAGTCCTGGCTGCCGACCTCGATTCGCGCCACGTCGGCGAGGGTGACCCTGGAACCATCCTGATTGGCGCGCAGCACAATGCGCCCGAACTCTTCGGGGTTGTCCAGGGTGCCCTTGACCGCCAGGGTCGCCGTCAACTCCTGGCCGACTGCGCCCGGGGAGCTGCCGAAGCTGCCTGCGGGAACCTGGACGTTCTGGGCGCTGATCGCCCGGCTTACGTCATCGATGGACAACCCGTAGCCCACCAGGCTTTGCGGATCGAGCCAGATACGCATCGCGGCTTCCGAGGCAAAGAATTGCAGCTTGCCCACACCTTCGACCCGACGGATTTCATTGTTGACGTTACGCGCGGCATAGTCGGCCAGTAGGGTCGTATCCTGCGTCGCCGTGCCTTCCTTGTAGCTCAGGGCGTAGATCAGCAGAAAGCCGGCGCTGGTCTGCTCCACCTGGATGCCCTGGTTGAGCACCGCCTGGGGCATGCGCGCCTCGGCTTTTTTCAAGCGGTTCTGCACTTCGACCTGGGCCATGTCCGGCTGGGTGCCGGGCTTGAAGGTCACGACAATTTCCGCCATGCCGTTGGAGTTGCTGGTGGAGTCGAAGTAGAGCAGGCCCTTGGCGCCATTGAGTTCTTCTTCGATGACGCTGGTGACCGAATCCACCAGCACCTTGGCCGACGCCCCGGGATAGGTGGCGGTGACGGTGATTTGCGGCGGGGCGACACTTGGGTACTGGGCCACCGGCAGGGCCGGGATGATCAGCAGCCCGGCCATGGAGATAAACAACGCAATGACCCAGGCAAACTTGGGGCGCTTGATAAAAAACACAGACATGGAGTGACCTCGAACGCGGTGGTGCCGGGCTTACTGGCGTGCTGCTTGTTGTTGGGCGGCGGGGGCGAGGGGCGCTTTCACCAGCACTTTGTCACCCGGAGCGAGGCCGTTCTGGCCGCCGATGATGACCCGGTCACCGGCCTCCAGGCCCTCGGTGATCTGCCAGCGCTGGCCCTGCATGACGCCGGTTTGTACGGCGCGTGGGCTGACGCTGTCGTCGGCATTCACCACCAGCACCTGGGCCTGGCCGTCACTGCCGCGCTGCACGGCGCGCTGGGGCACCAGCAAGGCTTGTTGATCGGTGCCCTGGGGCACTTTCACGCGCACATACATGCCTGGCAACAACACCCCTTCAGGATTGCTGAAGCGTCCGCGCAACGAGACCTGGCCGGTGCCACGGTCCACCGCAACGTCGGAGAACAACAGCGTGCCCTGGCTGTGGAAGTCGGTGCCTTCGACCTGCAACGACAGCTGTGATGAGTCGCCGGCCGACAAGCTGCCGTGCTTGAGGGCCTGGCGCAGTTTCAGCGCTTGCGCCACCGGCTGGGTGAAGTCGGCATAGATCGGGTCCAGTTGCTGGATGCTTGCCATCAATGTCGCTTCGCCCTGGCCAACCAGGGCGCCTTCGGTCACGAGGGCGCGGCCGATGCGCCCGGAGATCGGCGCGCGGACCGTGGCGTAGCCCAGGTTCAGGCCCGCGGTTTGCAGATCGGCGCGCGCCGATTGCTGGGCGGCCTGGCTGCTTTTCAGGGCGGCGCGGGCGGTGTCGAGGTCCTGGCGACTGATCGCTTCGACGTCGGCCAGTTGTTCATAGCGCTTGACCTTGGCCTGGTTCTCGAACAACTGCGCTTCGATACGTGCCAGTTCGCCCTGTGCCCGTGATGCGGCGGCCTTGAGGGGGGCGGGGTCGATCTGGAACAACAGGTCGCCGGCCTTGATCTCGGCGCCTTCCTCGAAGTTGCGTCGTAACACGATCCCGGCTACCCGGGCCCGTACCTGAGCTACCCGGACCGGCTCGATACGCCCCGGCAATTCTGCGGACAGGGAGAAGGCTTCGGGAGCGACAGTCACGGTCTCCACTTCCTGGGGTTGCTGGGCAGCCTCGGGCTGATCGGGAGCACCACAGCCGGCGAGGCCGACAAGGGCCAGCGCAGCAAAGCTGAAAATACGCAGGTCGCGCAAAGCGTTCATGTGTCACCTGGAGGCTAGGTCTGGAAAGGTGCGCATGATATATACATGGATCTATTGAGACAATAATGTCTCAAAAGATTCTTTTGTGTTTAAAAATGTCATTTCCCTTGAGGTCGGGGGGAATTTCGGCACAATGCCTTCCACTTCACGTCCGACCAATGAGCCTGTTGCCATGTCTTCGCCCGCCCCCAATGAAAAACTTCTCAAGGCCCTGGCGGTTGCCATCGTTGACCATCCCCGGGCCACGCTCCAGGAGCTGGCGCGTGCGGCAGGCATCAGCAAGGCCACGTTGCACCGCTTCTGCGGCACGCGGGAACACCTGATCGAGATGCTGTTGGCGTACTCGCGCGAGCTCATGCAGCAGGTGGTCGATGACGCAGACCTTGAGCGCGACGCGCCAGCCGAGGTCTTGCGTGGCTTGATCGACAAGCACTTGGCCCACCGTGAGTGGGTGTTGTTCATGGTGTTCCAGTACCGCCCGGACACCTTGAACAATCACGGTTGGCAACCGTACCTGAACGTCCTGGACCGCTTCTTCCTGCGGGGGCAGCAGGCTGGAGTGTTTCGCATCGATATCACAGCGGCGGTCATGACCGAGCTGTTCACATCGCTACTGTGTGGCCTGGTCGAGGCAGAGCGCCTGGGCCGGGCCGCACCGGCGGGGACGGCCTGGGTGATGGAGCAGATGTTCTTGCATGGAGTGAGCGCTGCACCGCCGCACTCAGCGCTGTCGCAGGGTCTGCGAGGGTAACTCGCCAAACAGCGCCTTGTACTGACCGGCAAAGTGGCTCAGGTGGTAAAAGCCCCATTGGGCCGCCGCGTCGCCAATGCTCAATTCGGCCGGCGACGACATGACCAGGCGGCGCCGCACCGCATTCAGGCGCACGCTGCGCAAGTAGTCCACGGGGCTGGTGCTGGTGATGGTCTGGAAGCTGTATTGCAGGGCACGCCGGCTGACGTGCAGGCGTTCGCACAGATCGACAATGGTGATGGGCTCGTCGTGGCTTTCGAGGGCGATCTGCTGGCTCATCTTTACCAGGTACTGGCGCGTGGGGGCGCTGGGCCGCCGACGTTTTTCAGGGTTCTCGACGCTCCCCAGCAGATCGAGGAAACCACTGAGCAAGCCATGTTCCATGAGTTTGGCCGTGGCTTCATTGAAGTGTTGCGGCGGGCAATCCAGTGCCTGGCCAAGTTGCAGGCGTACACGCTGGTACACCTCACGGGTGCGCTGCCATGGTGACTGCAGCGACGGTGCGGCGGTCAACTGCCGGTAGCTGCGGGGGCTCAGGTTCAGCGCGGCCAGTGCCAGGACCTGCTGGCGGGCAAAGGTCGCGGCAAAGACCTGGGTGTTCTCCGGGGCATGGAACATGAACTCTTCGTGGTTGTTCAGGATTGCCAGGCAGTCCTGCGTGCCGTGGCTGTCGGTGCACAGCGGAATCGAAAAGCACATGCGCTCGGCGGGTGACTGGCCGTATTGCACGATGCGCCGGTTCAATTGCTCGTGGAATATCTGGAAGTGCCCGCTACACAGTTGCCGCAAGTGGCTGGCAAACAGGCCGGGGGACAGTTGGTCGTAGGTCTGCTCCCAGTCATGCACCGAGCGCGCGTGCTGGCTGGCGTCGGTAAAGCTAAGGCTTTCGATCTGCGTCATGGTCGTCACCGGTGCGCGGGTGTCCGCCCGTTATTGAAATGTCCGTTGGCGGTGCGGCATCAATACATCACGGTTGCCTCAGGTCCTGCAACCGCTGCAAAAGTGTGCCGATTTGGGATAACGGCCCAGGTACCTCGCTCCCTACAGTCCAGGCTGGCCCGAAACCTCTCGGCCCACCTCTTTGGAAGGGAGTGCAATCATGTACGCGCATTATCAGAACGCCGAAAAAAAATTCTGGCACCCGATGCGAGCGGCCGCGGCCGTTGCGGGGGAACAGACCCTGATCATTGCCAGGGGCAATGGCAACTACGTCACCGATATCCATGGCTGGCGCATGCTCGACGGTATCGCCGGGTTGTGGAACGTCAACGTCGGTCATAACCGTGAAAGCGTCAAGCAGGCGATCCACCGCCAGATGGATGAGCTGGCGTACTACCAGACCTTCGACGGCATTGCCCATCCCAGGGTGTATGACCTGGCTGAACGCTTGACCGGCATGTTTGCCCAGGAAGACATGCAGCGGGTGCTGTTTTCCAGTGGTGGCTCCGATGCCATTGAAACTGCATTGAAAATGAGCCGCCAGTATTGGATTGCCGTCGGGGAGCCCGAGCGCACACGGTTTCTGTCGTTGCGCAACGGCTATCACGGCGTGCACATGGGGGGCACCTCGGTCGGTGGGATCAGTGCCTATCAATTCAACCATGGGCCGCTGCTGGCGGGCTGCACGTTGCTGGATGCTCCGTGGTCCTATCGCAACCCGTGGGACTGCGAAGACCCGCAGGCCCTGACCGGCCACTGCATTCGCCAATTGGAAGAGCAGATCCGCGCGCTAGGGCCGCAGACGATTGCCGCGTTCATCGCCGAGCCGGTGCAGGGCGCGGGCGGGGTGATTGTCCCGCCTGCAGGCTACTGGCCGCAGTTGCGTGCGGTGTGCGATCGCTACGGCATTTTGTTGATCGCCGATGAAGTGGTCACCGGTTTTGGCCGCACCGGCTCGATGCTGGGATCGCGGGGTTGGGGCGTGGCGCCTGACATTCTGTGCCTGGCCAAGGGCATTTCCGCCGGCTACATCCCCTTGGGCGCCACGGTGTTCAATGGGCGCATTGCCCGGGCCATCGAAACCGCTGAAAACTTCGGCCAGGTGATCATGCACGGCTACACCTACAGCGGCCATCCGACGGCTTGCGCGGCCTCCCTGGCGGTGTTGGATATCGTCGAGCAGGAGAACCTGTCGGGCAATGCGGCAAAGGTCGGCGCCTATCTGCTGGAGCGGCTCAAGCCCCTGAGCGAACGCTTCGAGGTGGTCGGCGAGGTGCGGGGCAAAGGCCTGATGCTGGCCCTGGACCTGGTGAGCGACAAGCGTCTGCGCACCCCCGTCGACCCGGCCGAGGGCTACGCCTCGCGCCTGGCGGAACGGGTACGCCTGGAAGGGGTGCTGGTACGTCCGGTGGGCACCAAGATCATCCTGTCGCCGCCCCTGACCCTGACGCTCGAAGAAGCCGACCTGATCTGCCATGCCCTGGAAACCGGCCTGGCCAATACCTGATCTCCCCTTGAACGGCGCCCATTGGGCGCCGCACTGACGATTGCCTTCAGGAGTCCTGTTGATGAGTGACATTGCCTTGCTGCCTGCGGTTACCGAATTTCTTGCCCGCGCACCGGCCAACTTTATAGAAGGGGCTTACCAGCCCAGTACGTCCACACAGCGAATCGCCGTGCGAAACCCTGCGACCGGCCAGGTGATCAGCCATATCCTCGATGCCAGCGACGAGGACATCGAGCATGCCGTCGCCAGTGCGCGCAAGGCGTTCAAGGGGGCGTGGGCGGACACCTCGCCCTATGCCCGGGGTGTGGTCCTTAACCGATTTGCCGATTTGCTTGAGGCGCATGCCGAGGAGTTGGCGCAGTTGGAAACCCTGTGCTCGGGCAAGTCGATCAACCTGTCACGCGGCCTGGAAATGGCCCAGAGCGTGGTGTTCCTGCGCTACTTAGCGGGCTGGGCGAGTAAGATCAACGGCCAGACCATGAGCCCCTCGATTCCGTCCATGGGCGGCGAGCAGTACCTGGCCTACACCCTGCGTGAACCCGTGGGCGTGGTCGCCGGGATTGTGCCGTGGAATTTCTCGGTGATGATCGGCATCTGGAAGATTGCCAGCGCGCTGGTCACCGGTTGCACCATTGTGATCAAGCCCAGTGAGTTCACGCCCCTGACGTTGTTGCGGGTGGCTGAGCTGGCGTTCGAGGCGGGCGTTCCGGCCGGCGCATTTAACGTGGTCAACGGGACAGGGCAGGTGGGGCAGCAATTGATCGCCCATGCCGCAATCAGCAAAGTCGCGTTCACCGGGTCTGTGCCGACCGGGATCGCCGTGGGCAAGGCGGCGATGGCCGCCGACCTGACGCGCGCGACCCTGGAGCTGGGCGGCAAGAACCCGGCGGCGTTGTTGGCCGATGTCGATATGGACCAGGCCGTGGCCGGGATGGTGCAGATGGCTTATGTGCATCAGGGGCAGGTGTGCGCCGCGCCGGAACGCCTCTATGTACACCGCTCACGGGTCAGCGAGTTCCTGGAAAAGCTCGGGCAGGCCCTGAGTACCTTGAAGATTGGCTCACCCCTCGATGAAAGCACCCAGTTTGGCCCGCTGGCCAACCAGGCGCACCTGGAAAAGATCCTCGACTTCTTCGCCAGGGCCAATCAGAACAACACGGTAATCTGCGGTGCCAAGGCCATTGACCGGCCGGGCTACTTTGTCGAGCCGACGCTGATCCTGGCCAATGGCCCGGATGACCCTTTGCTGCGGGAAGAGGCGTTCGGTCCGGTACTCTGTGTATTGCCCTACGACACAGAGGAGGAGCTGGTGACCCTGATGAACGACTCGCCCTACGGCCTCACGGCCAGTGTCTGGACCAACAACTTGTCCAAGGCATTGCGCCTGATCCCGCAAATAGAGGCCGGTACGGTATGGGTCAACATGCACACCTTTCTGGACCCGGCACTGCCGTTTGGCGGGGTCAAGGCGTCGGGTGTGGGCAGGGAATTTGGTGATGCGTTTATAGAGGCCTATACCGAGCTCAAGTCGGTGATGATCCGCTATTAGTTGTCGGAGCGAGCTTGCTCGCGAAAAACGTTAACGATAACGCAGCGCCAACAGGTAGCCCGTGGCGCTTGTGGGATTTTCGCGAGCAAGCTCGCTTCTACAGGGGGGAGGGTCAGTCTTCGGGCAGGTTGTCGAACAGGGTTTCCAGCAAGCTGTTGAGCTTGTTGAGTTGCGCGTCCGTCAGGCCCTTGAAACTGGTCTTGAAAATATCCGCCGTGACCTTGTGGCTCTGCTCGATGGTCTGGTACCCGGCCTCTGTCAAGGAGACCTGGGTGACGCGCCCATCGTTGGCGCAGACATTGGTCTGCACCAGGCCGTCGGCTTTCATGCGGTAGACGATTTTGGTCACCGTGGGCAGCTTGGCGATAGCGTGGGTGGAGATTTCCGAGATGCTCGACGAGCCGTTGTCCTTGAGGATCAGGAGGATGCGCCAGCGCGGAATGTCCATGTCGACTTTTTTCAGGGCCTTTTCCATCGCCATGGAATAGCGCCCGTTGACCCGGGCGAGCCAGTAGAAGGGGAACTCTTCTTTCTTGAAATCCTGGCTGGCAGGGTTATGACGATTCACACGTTTTTTCGCGGTGGTCATGCTCGGGCTTCGAATAATGGACAACGGCCGATTGTTGCATATTCACGTGATTGACGTCGCGCTTGTCGCGCCGTGTGGGAGCCATCGGGCCCCACACGGGATAGGGCAATCAGCTCGCGAGCATTTCCTGATGCTTACTGCTCAGGCCCAGGTAGGCTTCGATCACCCGAGGGTCGTCGGCCAGTTGCCGGGCGGGGCCGTGCATGGCGATCTGGCCGGTTTCCAGGACATAGGCGTAGTCGGCGACCCGCAGCGCCGCCCGTGCATTCTGTTCCACCAGCAGGATCGATACCCCTTGCTCGCGCAGGCTGCTGATGATGCGGAAGATCTCGCGGGTCACCAGGGGCGCCAGGCCCAGGCTGGGCTCATCGAGCATCAGCAAGCGTGGCTTGGCCATCAGCGCCCGGCCAACGGCGAGCATCTGCCGCTCGCCGCCCGACAAGGTCGCGGCCAATTGCTCGCGTCGCTCCCACAGGCGCGGGAACAGGTCATATACCTGCTTGAGTGTCTGGCCGTGGTCACGCTCGCCCCGGCGGTGACGCTGGAACGCCCCCAGCAGCAGGTTGTCCGCGACGCTCATCGAGGTGAAGAGTTCGCGTTTTTCCGGCACCAGGCCCAGGCCCCGGCCCACCATCACTTCCACCTCGGGCACGCTTTGCAGAGTGCCGTCGAAGTTGACCTGGCCCCGGGAGCCCAGGACGCCCATGATTGCCGACAGCAGGGTGGTCTTGCCGGCCCCATTGGGGCCGATGACCGTGACAATCTGCCCTTCGCCGACGCGCAGGCTGGCGTTGCTCAAGGCTTCAACCTTGCCATAGGCCACGCTCAGGTTATCGATTTGCAGCAGGGTGGTGCCGGCGTTGCACGGTTCCATTGGCATATTCATGCGTCTGCGCCTCCCAAATAGGCTTCAAGCACTGCGGGGTTGTTTTGCACTTCTTCAGGCAGGCCCTGGGCGATGGGCTGGCCGAACTCCATGACCACCACGCGATCCACCAGGCCCATGACGAAGTCCATGTCGTGCTCCACCAGCAGGATCGCCATGCCTTCGGCGCGCAGGCGTTTGAGCAGGGCGGCCAGGGCTTGTTTCTCCTGGAGGCGCAGGCCGGCGGCGGGCTCGTCCAGCAGCAACAGGCAAGGATCGGCACACAGGGCGCGGGCGATTTCGAGGATACGTTGCTGCCCCAGTGCCAGGCTCGCGGCGTCCTCCTGCAACGCGTCACCCAGGCCGACCCGTTCCAGTTGATAACGGGCTTCGGCCAGCAACTGCTGCTCCTCGGCACGGTCCAGGTTCAGGCTGGCGGCGATCACCCCCTGGTGCCCGCGCAAATGGGCGCCGAGGGCGGCGTTCTCCAGCACGCTCATCCCAGGCAGGAGCTTGACGTGCTGAAAGGTACGGCTCATGCCCAGGCGGGCGACATGTCGTGAGGTTTTGCCATTGAGGGGCAGGCCTTTGAAGTGGATATCGCCTGAGGTGGGCCTGTCGACCCCGGACAACAGGTTGAACAAGGTGCTTTTGCCAGCTCCATTTGGACCGATCAGGGCGAGGATTTCCCCGGCGTCGATGTGCAGGTTCATCTGGTTGTTGGCGACGAGGCCGCCGTAGCGCTTGGTCACCTGGTTGGCCTGCAGGATGCGGGTGCCGTGTTCGACCGCAGCGCGACGCGGCAGGGCCTGTGCCTGGGGCAACGGCGCGGTGCGTGTGCGGCCCTTGAACCACTTGCCCAGCCATGGCGTCAGGCCGCCCGGCGCGCAGTGCATCAGCAGCACGATCAGGATGCCGAAGACGATGGTTTCGTAGTTGCCGCCGTCGCCCAGCAGGTGGGGCAGCCAATCTTGCAGCCATTCCTTGAGCACGGTGAGGATGCCGGCGCCCAACAGTGCGCCCCAGATACTGGCCACCCCGCCGATCAGCGCCATGAACAGGTAATCGATACCCATGCCCAGGCCGAACGGGGTCGGATTGACGAAGCGCTGGGTATGGGCGTACAGCCAGCCCGATACGGCGGCAAACAGCGCGGCGATGACAAAGATCACCATCTTCGAACGGAAGGTGTTGACGCCCATGGACTCAGCCATCAACTGGCCGCCCTTGAGCGCACGGATGGCGCGGCCTTCCCGGGAGTCGAGCAGGTTGTGGGTGATCAGCATCGCTGCGCCCAGCACCAGCCAGATCAGGTAGAACATCTTTTCCCCCTGGTCCAGGGAAATCCCGCCGAGGGAAATGGCTGGCAGCCCGCCGACGCCGGTATGGCCACCCAGGGGTTCCAGGGTGCCGAACAGATAGTAGAGCGAAAGCCCCCAGGCGATGGTGCCCAGTGGTAGGTAGTGCCCGGACAGACGCAGGGTCAGGGCGCCCAGCATCAGCGCCACTGTCACCGTCAGGGCCACGCCCACCAGCAGAGTCAGCCACGGCGAGGCACTCGCCCATTGCAGCCAGGTCGGCAGCTGCTCGGCGGTAGTCAGCCATGCCGTGGTGTAGGCCCCAAGGCCGACAAAAGCGGCCTGGCCAAAGCTGGTCATGCCGCCGACCCCGGTCAACAGCACCAGGCCAAGCACCACCAGGGCATACAGGCCGATGTAGTTGAGCAAGGTCACGTAGTAGGGGGCGAGCACCAGCGGCGCCAGGCCCAGCAGGGCAATCAGTCCGAGGATCAGGTAGCGTGGTTTCATTCGTATTCCTCCACGTGACGGCTGGTGAGGGAGCGCCACAGCAGGAGCGGAATGATCAGGGTGAAGACAATCACTTCCTTGTAGGCGCTGGCCCAGAACATCGAGAAGGCTTCGATCAGGCCCACCGCGAGGGCGCCCAGGGCTGCCACGGGGTAGCTGACCAGTCCACCCATGATCGCACCGACAAAACCCTTGAGGCTGATGATGAAACCGGAGTCGAAGTACAGGGTGGTGATGGGGGCGATCAGAATCCCGGACAGGGTGCCGATCAGGGCGGCCAGGACGAAGGTGCTCTTGCCGGCCATCTCCGGGGAAATGCCCATCAGGCGTGCGCCCATGCGGTTCACTGCCGTGGCGCGCAGGGCCTTGCCGTACAGGGTGCGCTCAAAGAACACAAACAAGCCGATGATCAGGCCCAGGGACGCGGCGATAATCCACAGCGTCTGGCTGTTGAGCGCCACCGGGCCCAGTTCCAGGCCTTGTTCGGAGAAGGGCCGGGTCCGCGCGCCTTCCGGGCCGAACAACAGCAGGCCCATGCCCACCAGGCTTACATGCACTGCAATCGAGACAATCAGCAACACCAGCGAGCTGGCCGAGGCGATGGGTTGGAAGGCCAGTCGATAGATCAACGGCCCCAACGGCACGACCAACGCCAGGGTCAGCAGGGCCTGCAATGTCATGGGCAGTTGTGCCAGCGGCAGGTTGTTGACCAGGCCCACCATCGCCGCCGCGTAGGCGATCTTTACCAGGCTCTTGCGCGGCAAGCGCCAGGCGTGGGGGCGGCGGATCGAGGCGAGCAGGTCGAGTGCGCCATCGAGCAGGGTCAGGGCCAGCAGCAGCCAGACCAGTGCAGTGGGCTGGCCCGCTTGCAGGCTGGCCATGGTCAGGGCGCCATAGGTGACGAACTCACCCTGGGGGATCAACAGGATCCGGGTCACGGTAAACACCAGGAGAATCGACAAGGCCAGCAGCGCATAAATGGCGCCATTGGTGATGCCGTCCTGGCCAAGCAGCAAGGCTATCTGGGCATTCATAGGGCAACTCTTTGCACGGGGTCATCAGGCTTGCGGCGCCCGTCGGACACGGCTGGCCGAGCGGGCGATTGGGGGCACTCTCAGTCTTTGAGCAGGGTCCAGGTGCCATTTTTCACCTGGATCAACTCCCGGCCTCGCTCATCGAACCCACTGTGGTCGTCCGGGGTCATGCTGTAGACCCCTTGGGTGCCCGCCAACTCGTGGGTGCTTTCCAGGGCGTCACGCAGCGCCCGGCGGAACTCCACGGTGCCCGGCGCGGCCTTGGCGGCAGCCAGCGGGATTGCCGCTTGCAGCAGCAGGCCGGCATCGAAGGTATTGGCGCCGAAGGTGGCGGGCTTGCTGCCATAGAGTTTTTCGTAGGCGGCGGTGTAGTCGGCAGCGATTTTTTTCGACGGATTGCTGTCGGGAATTTCATCGAGCACCAGCATCAGGCTGGCGGCGAGGATCGTCCCTTCGACTTTCTTGCCACCCAGCTTGAGGAAGTCCGGTAGCGCGGCGCCATGGGTCTGGTAGACCTGGCCACGGTAGCCCTGGTCGAACAGCGTGGCCTGGGGCATTACGGCCGGGCTGCCAGGCGCGGCTACCAGCACCGCGTCGGGGCGTGCAGCGAGCACTTTCAGGCTTTGCCCGGTGATTGAGGTGTCCTGGCGCTGGAAGCGTTCGTTGGCGACGATCTTGATCCCATGCTCGGTCGCCAGCGCCGTGGCTACCTTGGCCCAGTTCTCGCCATACGGGTCGGCGGTGCCGATCAGGCCCAGGGTTTTTACCTGATGCCTGGCCATGTGTTCGAACAGCGCCTTGGCGATCAGTTCGTCATTTTGGGTGGTCTTGAACACCCATTTCTTCTCTGCCGTCATCGGCAGGATCACCGCCGCGGTGCCCACGGGCGACAGCAGCGGGACCTGGGCCTGGGCGACAAACGAGATCACTCCGATGGCATTGGGCGAGCCGCTTGGGCCGATGATCGCATCCACGTTGTCTTCGCTGATCAGCTTCTTCAGGGCCTTGACCGTGGCCGTCGGGTCGCTGCCGTCGTCCAGCGCGATGTAGCGGATGGCCTGGTCCCCGACCTGGGTCGGCAGCAGCGCCACGGTGTTTTTCTGTGGCACGCCGATCATGGCCAACGGGCCTGCGGCCGAGGTGATCACGCCGACCGTGACTTGCGCCTGGGCCAGGGATACGCAGGCCGCACTCAGTAGCAAGGTGGACACAGCTTTTTTCAAGAGCATGGAGTTCTCCGAAGCATTGCAAGGCTAAGCAAGCGCCCGTCCCTCGGCCCGTCGCCGCTTGAACAGCGGTCGCGATGCGCGATGGAGGCGAGCCCTTGGCGGTTGCCGCAACGGCGCGAGCCGTTGTTGATGGGCGAGTAGGGCGATAGCAGGTTGCATGCCAGAAAAATTCGGGACAGCGGTGTGAAGCAGGGTTTATCCCGGGCAGTGGACGTTGTGTTTGTCGTTCCGTGGCGAGACAAACCAGCGTTATGCGAAGGCGCTAGCTCGCGGTTTTATCGCTGTTTTTTATGGTTTTTTAATCGAAAAAATATGCAAAAAATCAGAATTATTTCGATGGTTTTTGTTGCAAGAAAACAATCGGTAACTTTTCGTTTCTGCGTATTTTTTAAGATTTTTTGTGCTTCAGGTAAACAGAAGTAAAGCGTTGTCGATGTTGTTGTTTTCTTTTATCTATTTGAAATGCAAGTACTTATTATAATTTTTCGTTTGGATTTTGCGTTTTCAAGAGTGTTACCGAAATGCACGGCTCCGGTGCGTCTCGTGGGAAATGTGCACCGAAAATACCCATATTTTAAAATAGATAATTCAATTGACATTTCACGTAAATATTATGATTTTAGATTTAAGCGTTGGGCAGGGGTTGATCTGTCCAGTCCACTGGCAGGCGACGCACAGGCGTCACAACATTGAGCGGGAGGTGGCATGACTATCGTCGTCGAGCATATGGCGTTGGGGGGGAGTGGTCTGTCGGTGATGGTCAAGGACACGATCGACATCGCAGGCTTTGCAACCCGTGCTGGCAGCCAGGCTTTGGAGAACGCAGCAGCGGCGCAGGAACATGCCCAAGTGGTCGAGGCCCTGCTCGCGGGCAACTGTCGGATTCTCGGCAAGACCAGCCTGCATGAGTTGGCCTTTGGCACCACCGGGATCAACCACTGGAGCGGCACCGCCGACAACCCGCTGTACCCCGGGTTGATTCCTGGCGGCTCCTCCAGTGGTTCGGCGGCGGCGGTTGCGGCAGGGCTGGTGGACTTCGCCCTGGGCACCGATACGGGTGGCTCGGTGCGTGTGCCGGCCGCCTGTTGTGGCGTGTTTGGCCTCAAGCCGACCTTTGGCCGGATCAGCCGTGCGGGGGTGATGCCCGGCGTCTCCAGCCTCGATTGTGTCGGCCCCTTTGCCGCCAGCATGGAACTGTTGATCGCGGCCATGCAGGTCATTGACCCTGGGTTTATTGCCCAGTCCTGCCCACCCAATCTCAGCATCGGCGTGGTGCCCGTCACGGCGCACCCGCAGATCCTGCAAACCCTCGACGCGGCATTGGCCCGCAGCGGTTTTGCCCTGCACCCAACGCCGCTGCCTGGCATGGAGGCGGCCTACAACGCGGGCCTGGCCGTGATCAATCGTGAGACCTGGAACGCCTGTGGCCACCTGCTGCCCAGCGGCCTGCTGGGCGCGGACATCGCAGCACGCCTGCAAGCCGCGGCCTTGACCAGCGACGAAGCACTGCAGCAGGCCGAACAGGTGCGCGAAGCGTTCACCCATGAGGTGGACGCGGCCCTGGCGCAGCACCCGATCCTGGCCTTGCCCACCCTGCCCGATTACCCCCTGCAAGTGGCACAGGCGGCAGACACCCGCGCCGCCATCGGCATGACCCGCCTGGTGCGCCCCTTCAACCTCACCGGCCACCCGGCCCTGAGCCTGCCGCTGCAAGGTCCGAGTGGCCTGCCAATGGGCCTGCAACTGATCGTCGGCAAAGGCCAGGACGCGTTGTTGTGCGCCGTGGCCCTGATGATTTCGCAACGCCTAGAACAATAACCAGCCTGATTCTTTTTGGAGGTATTCCATGACTGCACTCCGTGCACAAAGTCCGAGGTCCGACCTGTCGATCATCGACGGTGAAGACTTCCAGCAACTGTTGGATGACATCCGTCGGCGCGCGCGTAGCGGTGAGTTCGACCAGCAAAAACACATCAGTCAGGACATCATCGAGCGCTTCCGCACCCTGGGTGTGTATCGGGCCCTGGTACCCAAGCGTTTTGGCGGGGACGAGTGTTCGCCGGCGCAGTTCTGCCAGATGGTCGAAGACATTGCCCATGCCGACGGCTCCGCCGGCTGGGTCGCGAGTTTTGGCATGAGCCTGGTGTACCTCTCGGCCTTGCCCCTGGCGAGTATCGAGCAGGTTTACGCCAACGGCCCGGATGTGGTGTTCGCCGGAGGGATCTTCCCGCCGCAACCGGCCGCGTTTGTCGACGGTGGCCTGGAGGTCAACGGGCGCTGGAAGTTCTCCAGCGGCTGCATGGGCGCCTCGTTGATCGGGGTCGGTATCGCCCCGAAAAATGGCGACATGCTCGGCCTACCACGCATGGCCGTAATGCCCAGGGACAAGGTGCGCATCGAGCAGACCTGGGACGTGACGGGGCTGATCGGTACCGGCAGCCACGACCTGGTGGTCGAGGGCGTGGTGGTACCGGAGGAGTGGACGTTTGTGCGTGGCGGGCCGTCGAGCCTGACCGAGCCGTTGTTTCGCTACCCGTCGCTGTCGTTCGCCACCCAGGTGTTGTCGGTGGTCGGGCTGGGCGTGGCGCGTGCTGCACTGGATGAACTCAGTGGCATGGCCAATGGGCGCATTTCGGTGACTGGCGCGCCGTCCTTGTCCGATCGCCCCCTGGCCCAGGTGGAAGTGGCCAAGGCCGAGGCGGCCTTGCTTTCGGCGCGGGCCTGGTTCTACCAGGCCATCGATGATGCCTGGAGCAGCATCCTCGCCGGCGACCCGGTGTCGGTGGAACAAACCAACCTGCTGCGCCTGTCGTCGACCCATGCCACCCGCGTGGCCGCTGATGTGGCGCGTACCGCGCAGATGCTCTCGGGGATGAGCGGGGTGTACCGCAGCAGCCCGCTGTCGCGCTTCGTCAACGACGCCCAGGTCATCACCCAGCACGCCTTTATGGGCGACATGACTTACCAAAGCGCCGGTGCGATTTTCTTCGGCAACAAGCCGTTGCCCGGCTACCTGTGACGTTCAATTCTCAAGAAAAAAGGTGACTGCAATGAGCGATACCAAAGCCTTGCGCGTGCTGTTTTGCATGGGCATCAACCAGAATTTCTTCGACGCCCCGCGGGACGAGCAACTGCAAGTCTGGGCGGCGTTCAGCCAGATGTGGAATGGCATCCATGACCTGCCGGGCGTCAAGGTGTTCGGCAACATGGATGACGACCAGAGCATGGTCGGCCCGTCCACCGGCTACCCCTGGACCACCTACCTGCTGGCGGACGTGCCGGATATCGCCAGCGTGCATGCGGCTTGCAACCTGTTTCGCAGCACCCCGGTGGGGGACGGCACCTACAAGCTGTGGAAGTACTGCAAGGTCGAGGCCCGCACCGGCCGCGAACTGATTATCCAGCGCTGAGGCCCGGCCATGAACGACTCACTCCAAGCCCTGGAACAACGCCTGGACGCCCTGGAAAGTGCCAGCGCCATCCGTGCCTGCATGAACCGTTACATGCAGCTGTGCGACGACCTGGGCGCCCACTCGCCCCTGGACGAACTGGCCGGCCTGTTCACCCCCAACGCGATCTGGGAAGGCAAGGGCAGCAAGTACCAGGAGGCCTTTGGTGGCTATCACGGGCGTGCGGCCATTCGCGGGATGTTTGCCACCTACATGGTCGTGCCCGCGCACTTTGCCCTCAACGTGCACTTCCTGACCAGCGAACAGATTGAGGTCCGGGGCCTGCAGGCCAGCGGTGCCTGGGTGATGTTGCAGACCTCGACCTTTGCCAGTGGCGCGTCCCATTTGAACAGTGCACGCCTGAGCGTGACCTTCGAGTGTGAGGACGGCCAGTGGCGGATCGCCCATTTCCAGACCGAGAACCTGTTCAGCCGCCCCGTGAGCCTGTGGAACCACAGCGCCCGGTTGCCGGTGCCCCATAAGCCGGGTGAGTGAAACCCGCATTCAAGTGAGTCGGCCCGGCGGGTCGACGAGGAGACATCGTGAATAACCTGATTCAAGCCGTGAACCTTGAAAGTTGCCCGTCCGAACGCGTCCTGCCGGACCGGGTGCACACGTCGCTGTACACCGATGCGCAAGTCTTCGACCAGGAGCTGGAGAAGATTTTCTACAAGACCTGGATCTGGGTCGGCCACGTCAGTGAAATTCCCGACGCGGGCAGCTACAAGACCACCTTCGTCGGCAAGCAGCCGGTGATTGTGGTGCGTGACCGCAAGCAGGCGATCCATGTGCTGCTCAACCGTTGCCGCCACCGCGCCGCGACGGTGTGCGAGCACAAGAAGGGCAAGACCAACAGCTTCGTCTGCCCCTACCACGGCTGGAGCTACGCCCTCGACGGTTCGCTGCGTGGCGTGCCCCATCCGGAGAGTTACGCCGACATGCTGGACAAGGGCGAGCACCCCTTGGTGAGCCTGCGGGTCGAGCAATACGCGGGGATGATTTTCGCCACCTTCAACGACGCCATCGAGCCGTTGGAAGACTTTCTCGGCGCGGCGAAAAAATGGATGGACCTGTTTATGAAACAGGGCGGTGGCTATCCGATCAAGGTCGCCGGTGAACACCGCTTCCGCTTCCCCGGCAACTGGAAAATCCAGCTGGAAAACACCACTGACGCCTACCACTTCCCGTTGGTGCACAAGTCGTTCCTGTCGTCGGTGGATAAGCAGACCGAAGAAATGCTCAATTTTGTCGGCGGCAGCGGTTATGTCGAGGACCTGGGCAACGGCCATAGCGTGATGGTGATGATCCCCGACCTGATCGACCTGGAAGCCAACCTTGAGTTGCCGATCCCGGCGCGTTTCGAAGAACTGGCCGGGCAACTGCGCGAAGAAGGGCATGACGAGCAAGCAGTGCGGCGCATCGTCCGCGCCGTGGGCGGCTCGGGGTTCAACCTCAATCTGTTCCCCAACATCGCGTGCTCGATGGCGTTCTTCCGGGTGCTGCAACCGATTGCCGTGGACGAGACCGAGATCCACCACGCAGTGATCACTATGGACGGCGGCCCGGCGGTCGCCAACCGCTACCGCTTGCGCCTGCATGAGCACTTCCAGGGGCCGATGGGCTTTGGCACGCCAGACGACTCCGAGGCGTGGGAGCGGGTGCAGAAGGGCGCCAGCGCCGGCACCGACCTGTGGGTCATGCTCAATCGCGGCCTGGCGGGCGAGCAGGCCAGCGCCGATGGCCTGGTCAGTGATGTCAGCGCCGAAACCGGCATGCGCGCCGGCTATCAGCAGTGGAAAAAAATGATGTCGGCCCAGGAGACCCAGTAATGATCAACCTACAACTGCTCAACCAGGCCAGCGCCTTTATCTGGCAAGAAGCGGACATGCTCGATCACGGTGAGTTTGAATCATGGCTGGCGCTCTGGACCCAGGATGCGACCTACATCATCCCCATCGACCCGCTGGAAACCGACTTTGAGAACACCCTCAACTATGCCTATGACGACCATCACATGCGCCAGTTGCGGGTCACACGCCTGACCAGCGGCGAGTCGATTTCCACCACGCCACGGGCGCGCACCGTGCGCACGCTGTCACGGTTTCGCCTGCTCGCCGATGACGGCAAAACCGTCACCGTGCGCTGCGCACAGAACCTGCGCGAATGCCGCAAGGACGTGCTCAAGCACTACACCGCCGATATCACGTTCGAGCTGCTGCGTGACGGCGACAGTTTCAAGATCCAGCGCAAGCTGATCCACCTGATCAACTCCACCGACACCCTCGCCGGTATCGGTTACATCCTGTGAGGGCGCCGGCATGACATACATAGCCTTAGTGACGGGCGCTGCCCAGGGCCTGGGGTACGCCATCGCCGCCCAGTTGTACGCGGCGGGGTATGCGGTGGTGCTCAGCGACCTTTCCCTGGCGGCGGCAAACGCCAGTGCCCGGCGCCTGGACCCGAGCGGCGAGCGCGTGTTGGCGCTACGTCTAGACGTGGGCTGCAAGGCCGATTTCGAGCAGGCACTGGCGGCGACCCTCGAGCGTTTCGGTGCCCTGCATGTGTTGGTCAACAATGCGGCCATGACCCTGGCAACGCCGTTGATGCAGATCAGCCCAGAGGAGTTCGAGCGGGTCACCAACATCAACCAGCGCGGCACCTTTATTGGTTGTCAGGTATTGGGGGCTTACCTGGCTGACCAGGGCTATGGGCGAATCATCAACATGGCGTCCCTGGCCGGGCAGAACGGCGGGACTGCTACCGGCGCGCATTACGCGGCGTCCAAGGGCGCGATCATCACCCTGACCAAGATCTTCGCCAAGGAACTGGCGGCACGCGGGGTGACGGTCAATGCCATCGCCCCGGGGCCGATCGACTCGCCGGCAGTGCATGCCGTGGTCGCGCCCGAGCGCATGGAGCAACTGCTCGAAGCGATCCCGGTCAAGCGCCTGGGCAGTGCCGATTACATCGGTCGCCTGGTGGTGCAACTGGCGGAACAGGATGCCTATTTCGTCACAGGAGCGACTTGGGACGTCAACGGCGGGCTATTCATGCGCTGATGCGACAACGGGCCGACCGTGATCGGCCTTGGCCAATAATAACCAGCGGAACGAGCCGATATGAGCGTGCAAACATTATTGAAAGTGGTGGTGCAAAAACGCCAGGAACAGGGCCAGGGGGTGGTGGTCCTCGACCTGGCCGACCCTGATGGCCAGGCGTTGCCGGCCTTCGAGGCCGGGGCCCATGTGGACATTCACCTGCAAGCGGGCCTGGTCCGCCAGTACTCGCTGTGTGGCGACCCGGCCAATTCCCGGGTCTATCGCCTGGGTGTGTTGAAAGATCCGGGCTCGCGCGGCGGCTCCCTGGCGGTACACGAGCAACTGCTCGAAGGCCAGGTGGTACAGATCAGCGCGCCGCGCAACCTGTTTCCCCTGGCGGCCGATGCGCAACGCTCGATCCTGATCGGCGGTGGTATCGGCATCACGCCCATGGTGGCCATGGCGTATGCCTTGCAGGCCCTGGAGCGGGAATTCCAGCTGCACTATTGCGCGCGGTCACGCAGCCTCTGCGGCTTTATTGACGAGCTGCAGCACGCGTCATTCGCGTCGCGGGTACACACCCATTTCGATGACGAAGACCAGGGGCAACGGCTTGATCTGCAAGCGGTGCTCGGGGTGCCGGGCGCTGGGGTTCATGTCTACGTCTGCGGGCCGGCCGGCTTCATGGATTGGGTCATCAGTGAGGCGGCCAAGGCCGGTCATGCCCAGGACCATATCCATCGTGAGTACTTCCAGGTCGAGGTCGATAGCAGCGGCCAGGGCTTTGAAGTGGTCGCCGCGCGCAGCGGCAAGCAGGTGCAGGTGCAAGAAGGCCAAAGCATCCTCGATGCCCTGGCCAGTGTCGGTATCAAGATTGAAATCTCCTGCGAGCAGGGGGTGTGCGGGACGTGTCTGTGCGATGTGCTGGAAGGTGAGCCCGACCATCGGGATGTCTACCTCACCGACGACGAAAAGGCCGCCAATGACCAGATCCTGGTGTGTTGCTCGCGGGCCAAATCGAAAAAACTGGTGCTGGACATCTGAATTGGCGGAGGGCAAGACCATGGTAGATACAACAGGTTTTCGCAATGCAATGGCATTGCTCGGCGGCGCCGTCTCGGTGATCGCCACCGATGGCGCAGCCGGGCGCTTCGGCTTTACGGCCTCGGCGGTATGCAGCGTGACGGATCAGCCGCCGACCCTGCTGGTGTGCATGAACCGGGCGTCGACGTCCAATATCAACTTCAAGAGCAACGGTGTGTTGAGTGTCAACGTACTGACCGCCGATCACCAGGCGATTTCCGGGGTGTTTGCCAACCGTGACATGAACACCGAGCAGCGTTTTGCCTGTGCCCAGTGGGTGACCCTGGAAAGTGGCGCGCCGATTTTGCAGGAGTCACTGGTGAGTTTCGATTGTCGCATCGCCCAGGCCCATGAGGTGGGCTCCCATACGATTTTCTACTGTGAGGTGCTGGGTATCTGCAATGGCGAAAGCCAGGAAGGCCTGGTGTATTTCAACCGTGCCTATCATCGCCTGGGGGACGCATCGAAGGCCGCTTCTTGATCGTTGCCAACTAACTTGTCCGGTTCTCTAAAACAACAATAAGCGTGCCCCGCACGCATGCGTCTTTTTGCAGCAAGTGGTTATAAAAACAAGACTGCGGATTAACTGCCCATTAGTGATCTGCCCCACTCAAATGTTTTGCGCGCATATAAAGGAACCACCGATGCCTCTTGAAAATAGAATGGCCCGCGACTGCGTGTTCGTCGGCCTGCTGGGCTGCCTGACGCCGCTATTTGCCCACGCCGACTTTATCAACGACCGTCAAATCAGTCTGGGCCTGCGTAACTTCTACCTGGACCGGGACTTTCACCAGACGGATGCACCCAAGTCCCGGGTCGGCAGTTGGACCCAGGGTTTCGACTTCAAGGCCGCCTCAGGCTACACCGAAGGCCCTGTGCAGTTCGCCCTTGATCTCTACGGGCAGTATGCGTACCGCCTGGACGGCGGTGGCGGGCGTGGGCCGGACTCGGTGATCCCGTACGACGACAGCCGTGGCGAACCGGTGCAGGACTACGGCCGGGGGGCGTTCGCGGCGAAAGTCCGCTATTCGAAAACCGAATTGAAGTTGGGCGAGCACCGCCCGACCTTGCCGGTGGCGTATTACGACGATACTCGGCAACTGGTGACCACATTTAATGGGGTCAGTATCGAGTCCAAGGACATTGATAAGTGGACATTGACCGCCGGGCGTTTCAACCAGATCAGTTCACGGGAATCATCCGGCCGCGAAAAAATGTACCTGTTTAATGGCCCGGATATAAAACGCCGCAGCGACGGCCTGAACTTTGCCGGTGCCACTTATGCATTGACCCCGCAGTTATCGGCGACGTATTTCTATGGCCAGTTGGAAGATATCTACCAGCAGCAATACTTCGGCTTGAGCCATGACCTCGACCTGGGCGGCGGCTATGCCTTGAAAAGCGACCTGCGTTATTTCGATAACCGCGAAGATGGCAAGGCGTTGTACGGAAACATCGACAACCGCTCCTATGGCCTGATGACCGCCTTGAAAAAGGGCGGCCATACCTTTGGCGTCGCCTACCAGCGCATGCTCGGTGACAGTGGTTTCCCCACCATCAACGGCTACGCACCCCAGCCGTACCTGGTGAACTGGTCCGTGGTGTCTTACGTCAAGCCCAATGAAAGCTCCTGGTCAGTGAGTTATGACTACAACTTCGCAGCGATGGGCGTCCCGGGGTTGAAGTTCAAGACCCGCTACTTCCGCGGGACAGGCATCGACCGTGGCAATAACGCCCTGGACCAGAACGTGGAAAGCGAACGCTGGCTGGCCCTTGGCTATGTGGTGCAGGCCGGGACCTTCAAGAACCTGGGGTTGGAGTGGCGCCGTTACGACGTCAAGACCCGTTATGGCAACGGCAGCGCGGCGGGGCCGGATTATACGGAGACACGCTTGATTACGACGTACGTGTTCAAGTTTTGAGGAGGTCTAAGATCTTGTGATGGGCATGCTGAGTTGGCGCTAAGCCAAAAGAAACCCCCGGGCCGCGATGCCCGGGGTTTTTCGTGGATTTATATCTGTTCTATCACGATAAACTTAAATGGGAAACCTACTTTTCTTGCTGTAAGTATATCGCCATCTACAAATACATTTATTGTTTCGTTGCTGGTTGTGATGTTGATGATTTTTCGTGTTGTCTTATCTGGGAATTGAACAGTGCTTCCGATCTTGAATGTCGCTAAATTTTCTGGAGTATTGTGCAGATAAAATCCTGCCCACTTTTTTGCGATGCCTTTTGTCCAATTAGAGTCGGTAACGTAAAATGAGATGTCTTCCGCTACGCATTCAATTTTGTCGGTTGCTGCGGATACCTTATCTTTAGGGATCGTCGCGAACCAGCCGGCAGGGTATAAGGAAACAGAGACATTACCCTCGGTATCTGCTGGCTGTAGTGCGGCCGAGCAGAGCTGGTCTTGAAAGTTTACAGTTCCGCTAAATTGCATCCTTGTTGTTTCACCTTCAATCAGCCAGGCGATATTGGCGATATAAAGTGTTGTAAAAGAGGCCAGTGTTGCTGCACCTATAATGCGAACTGCCCTGCTTGCACGCAGAGCTGAGCCAGCAAGCACCAAGAGCGAAAAAACAACAATGATGTTCAGTCCCATAAAGTAACGGTCGGGGAATGTGCCGGCGTACCCACCTAGAACCTCTGTCAGACTTTTACGCATATATACTGTAAAGAATGCGTATATGAAATAAGCTATTGTGCACATCGATATAAGCGTTTTGACGTCTCTCGATTTTTCCTTTGCCAGTAATACCCCTAGCAAGGTCATGAGCGCCAGGGAGAGGATTACAACAACGGTGTCGGAGAGCTGGTTGTAAAAAGGAAAGACCAATGGATAAATGAAAGCTCTCGCGAGGCTTACTTCGATTAGGCTTTCGAGCCTAAAGCTACCAATCACCCCTTTGGATGGGGAGGCAGCTATCCTGAAAAAAATCAGTGCGCCAATGACGAGGCAGCCAAATATGACCGCCCCATATTTTTTAATCCAATTCTTGTAGTCACGATCAAATAAAGTGAAAGTTGATAGCACGAAAGTCAGCACTAAGCAGACTGGGTTTGTTGCGGCGCATAAGAGCAGTATGGTGTCGATGAGTGGTGTGGCAGTGTTTTTTTTGTTTTTTACGAAAACTAGCAGGGTGGTAATGAATACAAAGTAGTAGCCGATGTTGGATATCTTTCCGAATATCTCACCCGAAGAGTCACCCAAAGGAATCATAAGAGTGGCGAGGAAAACAATCCATCGAATTGCTTCTGGAAGTAAATCCTTCGTTATGTAATAGCAAAGGACACTCACTGACGAGTAAAAAAAATACGACCAAAAGGAAAGTGCCTGAGGGTAACAAACTAGCTTGTCGCCACAAAATATATCAGATGCCAGGGTCGCTAAATAAACGAACAGTAGATTCCCCCACACGAAGTAATCTGCTTTGGCGTTAACTATGGTGTACCACCAGCCTTTGCTCATGGCATAACCCAACCATACTCCGTCCTCGGTGTAGGTAAAGTAATTGGTCAGTGGTTCGAGGTTTCTGAGCGTCAGAACCGCTCCCGCGAGAATGAGCATGGCAATCACGCCAAGGGCCGATCCCGCCCGGCTGTTGCTGAAGGAATCTCTGTAGCGGACGTGCATTCGTGGCTCCATGTTGGAAGAATTTCCTTATGTTCATTTGAACAGGGTGTCAAAATGACATCGCGCGAGATTCTACTAGCGAACACTGACGTGTGTCAGGGCTGATACGTTGATTTGGGCAGTTATTTGCTCAGCAGGGTGCCGAAAGCAGGAACTTTCTTGGTGAAAGCCTGTCGCGGTTATGAGAGAGGAGGGGGCGCAGGTGTCGGCAGCCAAATTGCAGGCAAAGAAAAGCCCGCGATGGGGAGTGCGGGCTTAAAGGTTTTCACTAGGAGCTGGGGCCACCCTAGGCGCCCGACTGTGAAAGGGATGTGAAAGGGCCAAGCAATCTGCATGGGTGCTGATCAGCGATGTGTCGATAAGCGATAAACCCCCACTGGCCACCGCACCAGGGATTTGCCTTTGTTGAACAGCGCAACACGGTCCATTTGTGGGGTAGGCAGCCACAGCACTCCGTCCTTGTCCAGGAACGGCGCGTCAACCCAATGCAATCGCTCGTCCACGATCAGGGTTTCGATCTGCCCGTCAGTGCGGCGAACGCGAATGGCATCATGGGCCAGGTCGGAAAAGTACAGGTTGCCCTGTGCGTCCATGACCGAGCCACCGGTTGCGGGGATGTCGGCAAAGAATTCAACCCGCGCGGCCAGTTGTTGCGGGCTCAGTGCCAGGTTGGCAAGGTCTTGGATACGCACCTTGGACCAGGGACCTTGCAGCGGGCCGTAATACAGCCAGATGCCATCAATGCTGACTTCCAGCGGGTCGGCGTTGACGCGCAGGGGGGTACCATCGGGAGCCTTGACCACCTGGTTGCTGAGGATCAAGTCCCGGTCAGGCCGGGCGACCACCGATGCATGTTGGTTCAATACACGCCGGGCAGCGCCGGTCTTCAGGTCCACCACAATAATGCCGGCATTTCCCGCATCGGTGAGCAAAGCCATGCCGGCGCTGAAGCGAACGTCATCCACATAACTGCCGGCTGTGGCGATGTCCGCCCCGAAGAAGTAGGTCCGAACCACCTTGTTTGTAGGCAGATCGATACACACCAGCTTTGCGCCCTGGCTGACGGGGTTGCCGCCGAACTCGGGCGAGCCGGTATCCACCACCCACAGTTTGTCGCCTTCCAAGCGCAGGGCATTGATGTTCACAAAGGCATTGGTTGCATCCAATCCTGGCGCCCAGTTGTTCCAGGCGCTGTTTGGATAGGCGCTGTGCTGGCCATTCTGGTCAACAGCCGTCAGTTGCGGGCCCTGGGTGCCGGTCCAGCGTGGCCCCGAGAGAAACGTGCGGCCGCTGTAATGCGCCACGGCATTCCAGATCTGCCCGGAGCTTTGGACTGCGACGTCCAGCTCGGGCTGTTTGACGGTGCTGCACCCGACAAGCAGTGCCAGCATCGTAGCGCCCAGCAGCAAGCGGGTCATGGCCGTGCGCCCCCGGCGCGGGCACAGGTTTCCCATAACTCTGTGAGGCGTTGATGGAGGGTGTGCATGAACTGGCTGACGGTGGTTTTCGACATGGTGATTCTCCTGCATCCGGTATATGACCTAACGAGGAGATAGCTTGATTGTTAGTGTTTACCTGAAAAAGCCCAAGTTCAACGCATTCAGTTTCTTTAAAATATTGATAATCCGCACTTGAGCATCACAACACGCGACGTTCGTTGCGCAATGTTTCTCCGAGTGAGAAACTGGTCTAATTGTGAACAGTTATCATCCACTGCCTATGTCATCTTCTTCCGCACGCATCCTGGTCATCGAGGATGACGTTGAACTGTGCGCCCATCTTTGTACCCATTTGAGCCGACGCGGTTTCGCCTTGAGCAGCGCGCATCGCGGTGATGAAGGCTTGAGCATGGCGCTGGACCCAGCGGTCGAGCTGATCCTGCTGGATATCATGCTGCCCAACGAAAACGGCCTGAATGTGCTGGCGCGCTTGCGCAGCGAGCGGGGCACACCGGTGATTCTGATGTCGGCACTGGGCGCCGAGCAGGACCGCATCACCGGTTTCAGCCAGGGCGCGGATGACTATTTGCCCAAGCCCTTCAGCCTCGCCGAGCTGGATGTGCGTATCGACGCGTTGCTGCGGCGTGTGGCGCTTGATCGCGGTACACCTGTCTCTAGGCCGCTATGGCTGGACCTGGATGTAAATGCCCGTGATGTTCTATTCAACGGCTGCCCGGCAGGCCTGACCGCTTCGGAGTTCCGCTTGCTGTCCACCCTGCATGAGCACGTCGGCGAACCCTTGTCCAAGGCGTTCCTGTACCAGCATGTGTTGCATCGCGCCTATACGCGGCTGGATCGTGGCCTGGATGTGCATGTGTGCAATGTGCGCCGCAAGCTGGCGGCGATCAATTTGCAGGGCGTGCGCATCGAGGCGGTGCGTCATCAGGGGTATGTGCTGCTGTGTGAAGGCTTGGGCTGATGCAGCGTCGGCATCCACTGTTATGGAAAATGGCACTGTTGCAAGTGTGTTTCTGCTTGCTGCTGGTCTGGTTGGCCTGGGGCTGGGGCTTGCAGGTCGAACGCAGCACTTACTTTCTTGCAGGGCCTGACCGCGCGGCCCTGACCGCCTATGCCGCGCAGGTCGAAGAGGTGGTCGCAACCGGTGACGCCAAAGCCGTGGAGCAATGGCGCCAGACCCTGCAGCAACGCGAGCAGACCTGGGTCGGGGTGCTCGATCCGTTCCTGCAAAGCCTTGGCACACAACCGCTGACGGCGGCTGAGGTCAGCCACCTGACCTTTATGCGCAAGCCCAGTTGGCCCATGAGCAAGCGCCTGGAGGATGAGCTGCCCTATGTCAGCATCGCCTTCCCCCAACACCCGGAGCGTGGCCGCTTGGTCATGCAATTGCCCGAGCGCTTGCTGCCACCGGGGCTGACGCCGTGGACGCATCTGTTTACCCACGGTGTGGTGCCGGTGGTTTTGGCCTTGGGCCTGGGCCTGTTGCTGTATCGCCACCTGGTGGTGCCTTTGAACGAATTGCGCGAGCGCGCGAACGCCCTGAGTGGCGGTGACCTGGCGCCGCTGGCCAGCAGTGCCGTGACCCGTCGCGGCGACGAGTTGGGCGAGTTGGCGCGTGCCTACGAACACATGGCCGAGCGCCTGCGGCAAAGCCTGCAACAGCAACGCCAATTGTTGCGCACCTTGTCCCATGAAATCCGCACGCCCCTGGCCCGCTTGAAAATCGCCAGCGAAAGCGGCCTGGCGCGCCAGCAGTTGGAACAGCGGCTGGCGCGCGAGGTCGAGGAGATGCGGCGCCTGGTGGATGACTCCCTCAACCTGGCCTGGCTGGATACTGAACGGCCGCAGTTGCAGGCCGAAGATGTGCGAGTGGCCTCGGTGTGGGAGGCGCTGGTGCAGGACGCGCATTTCGAGACGGACTGGCCATTGCAGGCGCTGGTGTGCGAGGTCGGTGAGGAGTGCGAAGTCAGGGTTCACCTCAACAGTTTCGCCCAGGCCCTGGAGAACATCCTGCGCAATGCAATCCGCCATTCCCCCCCAGGCGGTGTCATCCGCTTGAGCGGGGCACGTGAAGGCGAGACGTGGTTGCTGACCGTCGAGGATCAGGGCGCCGGCGTTGCCGAGGCCGACCTGGAGCGGATTTTTGAACCCTACCTGCGCCTGGACGGTACGCCCGGTAACGGGTTTGGCCTGGGCTTGAGCATTGCCCGACGCGCCATCCAACTGCAGGGCGGCCAGTTATGGGCCAGCCAGGGCGGGCAAGGTCTGTGCATGCACCTGCGGGTGGCTGGGGCAAATGTTTAGAAAGTTAATGTTCTTTACTCGCAATTGCATCTGATTATCATCTGCGATCTTTGCTGGCCTACCGCTATCGGTGGGCTTGACGTTTCGGAGATCCCCTCATGCACCGCCTGCCGCCCCTGTCCCTGCTTGCCTTGAGTATTTGCAGCCTGCTGCCCGCCAGCAGCTTTGCCGCCGAGCCCGAGGCCCCCGCGCGTCTTGAGCTGCAAACCCAGACCGTCCTGGGCACGGCGCAGGAAGAGATCAAGCAGGCGCCCGGCGTGTCGATCATCACCGCCGAAGACATCAAGAAGCGCCCGCCGGCCAACGATCTGTCGGACATCATCCGCACCATGCCTGGCGTCAACCTCACGGGCAATTCCAGCAGCGGCCAGCGCGGCAACAACCGACAGATCGATATCCGTGGCATGGGCCCGGAAAATACCCTGATCCTGGTTGATGGCAAGCCGGTGGGCAGCCGTAACTCCGTGCGCTATGGCTGGCGCGGCGAGCGTGACAGCCGTGGTGACAGCAACTGGGTACCCGCTGACCAAGTCGAGCGGATCGAGGTCATCCGTGGCCCGGCTGCCGCCCGCTATGGCAACGGCGCCGCCGGTGGCGTGGTGAACATCATCACCAAACAACCCGGTACCGAGACGCACGGTTCGGCGACGATCTACCACAACTTCGCCCAGCACAGCGCCGAAGGCGAGACCGAGCGCATGAACTTCGGCCTGAACGGCCCGCTCACCGACACCCTCAGCTACCGGGTGTACGGCAACGTGGCGAAAACCAATGCCGACGACGCCGACATCAACAGCGGCCATGAATCCAAACGCACCGGTAACCAGGTCGGCACTTTGCCTGCGGGGCGCGAAGGGGTGCGCAACAAGGACGTCAACGGCCTGTTGAGCTGGAAGATGACGCCTGAGCAAACCCTGGACCTGGAAGCCGGTTTCAGCCGCCAGGGTAACATCTACACCGGTGACACCCAGAACACCAACAGCAACGCCAACGTGAAAAAACTGCTCGGCCACGAGACCAATGTGATGTACCGCGAGACCTACGCCGTGACCCATCGCGGCGACTGGGACCTGGGCACCAGCCTGGCCTACCTGCAATACGAAAAGACCCGCAACAGCCGGATCAGCGAGGGCCTGGCGGGGGGCACCGAAGGGATCTTCTCCAGCAGCGACTTCAATACCAGCGTATTGCGTGACCTGACCGCCCACGGCGAAGTCAGCCTGCCCTTGCATGCCGGGGTGGACCAGGTGCTGACCGTGGGCACCGAATGGGTCGAGCAGCAACTGGATGACCCCAGCTCCAACGTGCAAACCACCGCCGCCGGGGGCAGCGTGCCTGGGCTGGCCGGGAGCAACCGCAGCAGCTCGTCCTCGGCGCGGATCTTCTCGGTGTTCGTCGAGGACAATATCGAACTGCGCCCTGGCACACGCCTGACCCCGGGCCTGCGCATGGACCACCACGACGTGGTGGGTGACAACTGGAGCCCGTCGCTGAACCTGTCCCAAGTGCTCACCGACACCCTGACCCTGAAAGCCGGGATCGCCCGTTCCTACAAGGCGCCCAACCTCTACCAGCTCAACCCCAACTACTTGCTGTACAGCAATGGCCAGGGTTGCTACGGGCAGACCACCAGTTGCTACCTGCAAGGCAATGCCGACCTGGATGCCGAAACCAGCGTCAACAAGGAGCTGGGGATCGAGTACCGCAATGACGGGGTTGTGGCGGGCCTGACGTACTTCCGTAACGATTACAAAAACAAGATCGAGTCGGGCCTGACTCCGGTCGGCAGCGCCAGCGGCGGCACCGGCACCACGGCCAACGCGAGTATCTTCCAGTGGGAAAACGTGCCCAAGGCCCTGGTCGAAGGGCTGGAAGGCACCTTGGCCCTGCCGTTGACCGAGCAGTTGAACTGGACCAACAACTTCACCTACATGCTGCAATCGAAAAACAAGCAGACCGGCGATGTGCTGTCCGTCGCGCCCAAGTACACCTTGAACTCGATGCTCGACTGGCAGGCCAGCGATGACCTGTCCCTGCAAATGAGCGTGGCCTGGTACGGCAAGCAAACCCCGAAAAAATACGACTACCACGGCGAGCGCGTGACGGGATCGGGCAACAACCAGCTGTCGCCGTATGCCATTGCCGGGGTCAGCGGTACGTACGCCTTCACCCAGAACCTGAGCCTGACGGCCGGCGTCGACAACCTGTTCGACAAACGCCTGTGGCGCGAAGGCAATGCCCAGGGTGTGGCGAATATCGAAGGGGCAGGCGCCGCGACCTATAACCAGTCCGGTCGCACCTTGTACACCAGCCTCACGGCGTCCTTCTGATGGGGCGCCTGATCAGCCTGGCGTTGTTGCTGATGGCCCAGGCTGCCGTCGCCAAACCTGCACCTGATCAGTTGATGGATGCGCCGGTGTTGCGTGAAGCCAGTGCCTACAGGTTCAGCACCCTGGAGCTGGAGTCGGCGGATGGCGCTCGCCATTACCGGATCTGGCTGGGGCAGCCGCCTGCGGTGAGTGACGCCAGCCCGGTGGCGTACCTACTCGATGGCAACGCCGCGATGGCCGCGCTGGACAGCCAGGGTTTGAATCAATTGGCGCAGAGTGCGACACCGCCGGTGTTGGTGGCCGTGGGTTATGCCACGCCGCTGCGCATCGAGCGCAATGCACGCACCTTCGACTACACGCCAAGGGTTGGCAGTGCCGTGGAGCAACGGGATCCGTTGACTGCGGTGCCCAGTGGCGGTGCGGATGTGTTTTTGGACTTGCTGACCGAGAAGGTACGCCCGCAGGTCAATCAGCGCCTGGGTATCACCCCGCAGCGGCAATTGCTATGGGGGCACTCCTATGGTGGCCTGCTGGTGTTGCATGCCTTGATGACGCGCCCGCAAGCCTTCGATGACTACGCGGCGGCGAGTCCTTCGTTATGGTGGAACCGAGGGGTGGTGATGGCAGAGGCCCACGGCCTGGCGCAACGCCTGCGGGGCAGCCAGCCCCGCTTGCTGCTGATGCGTGGCGACCAGGAACCGGCCAGCCCGGCCGCCGCAACGCCGGCCAAAGAGGCCAGTGACACGGCATTCAAGGCGCTGCTGGGCACACTGCATCAGGTGGATGGGCTACAGGTACGCCACCTGACATTTGCCGGGTTGGGGCATGGGCCGATGTTGCCGGCGTCCTTGCGATATACCCTGCAGATGCTCAGCCAGGGGCATTAGCCTCGCCAGGCTGGCACTCCCGTGTCATCAAGTGGCCGGGCACGATCTGCTTGCACAAACCTTTCGCGCTTTAAGGTTGGGAGTCGTGGTGATGAGGTATGCAGGCATGTCCTGGGCGCGGCCCTTGCACGGTTGATTGCAAGGCGTTCTGTTTCCAGATGTTGAAATATGCAACTTCTCCAAGAGCCGGAAAAACCGTTGAGGTAGCCTTGTTTCCTACAGACAACAAGGAGTCGTCATGCAACGAAGAACCATCAATCCCCCGACAGTCTTCAACTCCCTGCAATACGGTTTCAGCCAGGCCATGGAAGTGCGTGAGGGGCGGCGTATTCTCTTGTCTGGCCAGGTCGGCGTGGACGCGGATGAGCGCACCGTCGGCCCAGGCATCGCCGAGCAGACCGCCACCGCCCTGGACAATATCGAAAAGGTCCTGGCGGCGGTCGAGGGCGATCTGTCCCATGTGATCATGCTGCGCCTGTACATCGTCGAGTCCGCCCGCGATCAGCAGGAGCCCATCGCCGCCGCTTTGCGCGAGCGTTTCCCGAGCAACCCGCCGCCGTCGTCATGGATCATCGTCAGCGGTTTGTCGCTGCCCGAGTGGTTGATCGAGATCGAGGCGGAGGCGCTGATCCCGACGTGATCAATAACGCATCATGACCGACTTGAGTTCGGTGTAGTCCTCGATAAACGCACTGCCAAACTCGCGGCCAATCCCCGAGGACTTGTTACCACCAAACGGCACGGCCGGGTCGAGCAGGGTGTGCATGTTCACCCAGACCGTGCCGGCGTTGATCGCGGGCACCATGCGCAGCGCCTTGCCCAGGTCATTGGTCCACAGGCTGGCGCTCAGGCCGCCGGCGGTGTGGTTCATCAGCGCGAGCAATTCGTCCTCGTCGTCGTAGGGCAGGAACGTGGCGATGGGGCCGAAGGTTTCTTCGGTGAGCAGCGTGTCGTTGATGCTATTGGCGAGGATCACCGTGGGCTCGACATAGCAGCCGGGGCGATCCATCGGCTGGCCACCGTGGATGATCGTGTTGTTTTCGGCGCGGGCGGTGGCAAAAAAACCTTCCAGCTTCGACTGGTGTTGGCGATGAGTGACCGGGCCGAACTCGGTACGCTCATCCAGTGGCGAGCCGATGTTCAACCGGCTCAAGCGCTGGGCCAGGGTCTCCATGACCGAGTTGATTTGCGAGCGGTGGACAAAAAAACGCTCGGCCGCCGCGCAGATTTGCCCCGAGTGCAGGAACCCGGCCTCGATAATGCCGTTGACGGCTGTTTCCAGCTTTACATCGCGCAGGAACGCCGCCGCGTTTTTACCACCCAGTTCCAGGGTCGCCCGCGTCAGGCCGGCGCCCATGGCCGCGCGGCCGACCGCAATGCCGGTGGGCACCGAACCGGTGAACGACACCTTGTCGGTGCCGGGGTGTTCGATCAGCCCCTTGCCCACCTGGCCACCGCCGGTCAGCACGTTCAACACACCGGCGGGCAGGCCGGCTTGCACCGCCAGTTCGGCAATGCGCAGCAGGGTCAGCGGCGTGAATTCGCTGGGCTTGATGATGATGCTGCAACCGGTCACCAGGGCCGAGGCGAGTTTCCAGATGGCAATCATAGTGGAGAAATTCCACGGCACGATGCCGACCACCACGCCGACCGGTTCGCGCAGGGTGAAGGCGGTGTAGCGCTCGCCGGCAAACGAGGGCAGCGACGGGGTGAGGGTCTGGCCGCTGATCTTGGTTGCCCAGCCCGCGTAATAGCGCAGGAAATGCGCGGCCTGGTCCACTTCAAAGGCGCGGGAAATCTGGATGATCTTGCCCGACTGGCAGGTCTCGATCTGCGCCAGTTCCTCGCGGTTTTGCTCCAGCAGGTCAGCCAGTTTCAGCAGCACATTGCCACGCACCGCCGGGGCGGTTTGTGACCACTGTTTGAAGCCGTGCCGGGCAGACGCTACGGCCAGCTCAATATCAGCAGCTTGCGCATCGATCACCGTCGCGATGACCTTGCCGGTGGCGGGGTTGATTACCTCCAGGGTCTGGCTGGACTGGCTGGGAACGTAGTGACCGTCGATGAACAGGCCATGGTCTCGACGCAAGAAGGCTTCGACCTGGGGCAGCAGCGCGATATCGCTCATGGGGTGTTCCTGATCAAAAAGGAAAGCCTGAGGCTAACCAACGCGCCAGGTCACGGCTTGACTGTGCCTGCCGGGGCGTATGTCTGTGGCTGCCATGGGCGCCCCTGTGGGAGCGGGCTTGCTCGCGAAGGCGGTGTGTCAGTCGGTACATGCATTGACTGGCGCACCGCCTTCGCGAGCAAGCCCGCTCCCACATTGGGATGGCGGTAAGTATCCATAGCTCAGAACGGCACAGCGACCACCAACTGGCTGTACACATTGGTGCCGTTGCCGCCGACCTGGTTACCGCCGGTGTGCTGGTCCTTGTCCGGTTGGTACAGGCCAATCAACGGCGTGATGATCAGGTGTTCGTTCACCGCCCATTCGGCATACAGGTCCAGCTCACGGCCATCGAGGTCGAGCATGTTGCGTTTGCTCACGGTCGTGTAGTCGAAGAACAGCGCGCCGAGGGTCAGGTTGTCCAGCGGCTTGACCTTGAGTGCCACATGCTGCACCGATGTGTTGGTGTTGTAGGGCCCTGAGTAGTTGCCCGCCACTTCGCCCTGGACCCAGGTGCCAAAGCCCCGGTTGAAACCGGCGAACAGTGCATCCCAGTTCTTCGAGTAGCGCGCATAACGGTAGGTCAGGTCCGGCGACCAGGGCAGGTCGGCAAAGGTATAGCCGGCTTCGGCGTACCAGGCTTTTTCCGGCCCTGGGTCCTTGTCCTGTCAGGCGTATTCGAACGAGAAGTGCGCATTGTCGATCCCGGCATTCCCGCTGCCGCGCAGGCTGTAGAGGTTCATGCCCTTGCGTTGCTTTTGCACGTCACTGGCATAGCGTTCGTCGACATCAATGCCATGCAGGTACGTCAGGCCCAGGGTGCCCGGTGCGGCGCTGTATTCCAGGGTGCCGATGGCCATTTCGGTCAGGGCCTGGGCGCGGTTGTCGGACTCGATCCACATCAGGCTGCCATGCAGGCCGTCCTTGCCGCCCAGGCGTACCACCGCTGCCTTGTCGAAGGCATGCCGCGCCGCGATGTAATAGGCGCCACCGCGATCGAACTCACCATCGGCCACGCCATTGCCCAGGTTCGGGCCGTCGTCATTGATGATAAAGCCGTCGCCCACTGTGATGATCTGGCGCCCGTACGACAGGTCCAGCCCATCCTTGCCCAGCGCCGGTAACAGATCGCCCGAGCGCCAGCCGGCAAAGGCTTCCTCGAACTTGGTGGTGCGTTCGCTGCCGTCGGTCACGCGGGAAGCATCGCCATCGCCCCAGGTACCCGAACTCACCAGATTGGTGGTGCCGTACACACTGCCCAGGTCGCCCAGGCGCTGGTCGATGCTCACGCCATACTTGATAAAGCCTTCACGCCAGGTCGAACCGCCCGGGCTGCCCTCGTAGTTCTTGCGGCTGTTGAACATCCCGTACACCGCGAGAAAGTTGCCGGTGACGGTGGTGTCGTCGTCGGCATACAGTTCGATTGCCTGGGCCGCAGGTTGGCCGATCAACAGCGCCAGGCCCAGGCCGACGACCGGGTGCAGGTGGTGGGTTTTGCGTGTGTGCTCCATTGTTATAGTCCCCAGCAAGGTTAAGTTGAGGGGGCATTAGGGCGAGCGTCGGCAGCGCAAGTCTTTCACCTGCGTGCCAGGCAATTGATCCTGGCCGCCAGGCCGCGAGCCCTGGCAGGGAGCAACAAAACCAGCGGCAGCCAGGGGCAAGACGATCAGGTTGGGCGGGGCGCACAGTGCAAACACTTCTAAAAAATCCCCTTCGAGGATCTGCACCATGTCGATCAATGACAGACTTACCGCGCACCTGAACCGGGGCACGGTGGGTTTTCCCACCGCGTTGGCCAGCACCATTGGCCTGATCATGGCAAGCCCGGTGATTCTCACCGCGACCATGGGCTTTGGCATCGGCGGCAGCGCGTTTGCGCTGGCCATGCTGATCGCCGTGGTGATGATGCTGGCCCAGGCCACCACCTTCGCCGAGGCCGCATCGATCCTGCCGACCACCGGTTCGGTGTACGACTACATCAACTGCGGCATGGGCCGTTTCTTTGCGATCACCGGCACCTTGTCGGCCTACCTGATTGTGCATGTGTTTGCCGGCACCGCCGAGACCATCCTCGCCGGGGTCATGGCCCTGGTGAACTTCGAACACCTCAATACCCTGGCCGAATCCGCCGGCGGCTCCTGGCTGCTTGGGGTCGGCTTCGTGCTGGTGTTTGGCGTGCTCAATGTGTTTGGCGTCAGCGCCTTTGGCCGCGCCGAAATCATCCTGACCTTCGGTATGTGGACCACCTTGATGGTGTTTGGCGTGCTGGGCTTGATCGCCGCGCCGGCGGTGCAACTGGACGGCTGGTTTGGCGAATCCCTGGTGGGCAGCGACCTGGTGACGGTGTTGTCCCTGGTGGGCATGGCGATGTTCATGTTTGTCGGCTGCGAATTCGTCACCCCGCTGGCGCCGGACTTGCGCCAGTCGGCCAAGGTCATGCCACGGGCGATGATGCTTGGCCTGATGGGCGTGGCGACGTGCATGTTTATCTACGGCGCGGCGATGAAACGCCAGGTGGAAAACGTAGTGCTGGACGCGGCCAGCGGCGTGCATTTGCTGGACACGCCCATGGCGATCCCACGCTTCGCCGAACAGGTGATGGGGCAGATCGGGCCGCTGTGGCTGGGCGTCGGTTTTCTGTTTGCCGGTGCCGCCACCATCAATACCTTGATGGCCGGTGTGCCACGGATTCTCTACGGCATGGCGGTGGATGGCGCGCTGCCGAAGGTGTTCACCTACCTGCACCCACGCTTCAAGACCCCGGTGCTGTGCATCCTGGTGGCGATGCTGATTCCCTGCCTGCACGCGCTGTACCTGGGTGGCAACACCGACAACATCATGCACCTGGTGCTGGCGGCGGTGTGTGCCTGGAGTTTCGCGTACCTGTTGGTCACGGTGTCGGTGGTGATCCTGCGTATTCGTCGTCCCGACTTGCCACGGGCCTATCGCTCGCCGTGGTTCCCGCTGCCGCAGTTGCTGTCCAGCGCCGGCATTCTTTTGGGCATGTGGTTTATCACACCACCGGGGATGAATCCGGCGGATATCTACGTCCCGTTCGGCGTGATGCTGGGCGGTACTGCGGCGTATGCGCTGTTCTGGACCCTGGTGGTGCAGAAGGTCAATCCATTCATGCCGGCGTCGGTGGAAGACGTGCTGGCCAAGGAGTTTGCCAATGAACCGGGTCACACTCACCACGGCTATGTCAGTGCTGCGGCAAAAGCTGTCTGAACTGTTCAGCGCACAACGGGCGCCGGCAGGCTATCAGCCGGGGCGCACGCTTGGGCAACTGCGGCGCAACCTGGGGCTGGCACGGTTCGAGTGGGTCTCGCCGACCCTGGCGCGGGCCACCCTGGACGATGACAGCCTGCACCTGGAAATCCGCGAGCGCACCGAGTCGCAGCTGTTGATGCACCTGGTCATGACCGAATTCAGCCTGCGCCTGCCTGCGTCGACAGAGGGCGCGGCACGCTTTGAATTGCACCATGGTGGGGCCATCCGGCGTACGGGAATCTGCTGTCGGCAACGTACCGGTGAACGCGCATTGTTGGGGCAGCTGCAGGCGTGTTTGCAGCAGGACAGTGCCCTGCATGGGGCATTGATGCTCCTGGATTTCAAGCGCCTGCATATCGAGCTGCACGGTCATCAGTGGCTCGTGCGCCTGGAGCATATGGGCGGCAGCGAGGTGGTCAACCGCATGCCGGCCTTTCGGCGCTACATCGCCTTGAGCCGCGTGCAGCGCGATGCCTTGCTGGCTGCGCTGGTGGGCTTGCAGCGCGTATTGCGCACGCTCTGATTGGCATCATTAGTGCAAACACAATGGCAGACAGGTACTTGTTGCGCGCATATAGGTAACATGTTAACTATTGCCCGACAAAAACAATAAGCCATTGTGGAGACACCCATGGGTATCCAACAGAGTGCACAACAGGGGCTCGACACCTGGAACCGCGACTTGCGTGCGATGTGCGGCCACTTCGACACCGAACTGGCTTTCAACCGTTCGCTGTTTATCGGCGAGTTTTCCATGCTTTCAAGCGGCGGCTTGCCCTTGGCCAGCCTGCGTACCAACGCCGGCCTGATCAAGCGCCAAGTGACCAATCCCGACCATGATAACGACCAGGATTGCTTTTTGGTCAGCCAGCGCAGCGGCTATTCACAGGTCGTGCAGAACGGCCAGCGGGTGCAACTGGCCCCTGGCGAACTGCTGCTGATGGACTCGGTGGGCTCCATTGAAATCACCCCGTTCGGCTTGATCGAACATATCTCGCTGTCGTTGCCGCGTGCCCAGGTGTGCAAGCAGATGGGCAGCCAAGCGAAGACCTTTGGCAAGATTTCCTCCAGCAAAGCCTGTGGGCGCATGTTGCATGTATTGATGGACCAATTGTGCAAGGGCAGCGAAGGCGCCGAGGATGAGGTCGAGGCGTTGCAGCGTGCTTTTGTGTCGCTGCTGGGCTCAGCCCTGGAGCAGGACGACGACGCGCGCGACGACACCTGCGCGTTGCAAGGCAACAACCTGCGCAGCTACGTGCAGAAAGTCATTGATGAGTCCCTGAGCCAGCCTGGCCTGAGCCCTGTCGGCCTGGCCAGCCGCTTGAACATCTCGGTGCGTCATTTATACCGGCTGTTCGAGGAGCAGGACGACAGCGTCTGCCGTTACATCCAGCGTGCGCGGCTCAAACGCAGTGCGGATGACTTGACCAACCCGTTCTTGCGTAGCGAGTCGATCACCTCGATTGCCTATAAATGGGGCTTTACCGATTCGGCGCATTTCAGCCGCTCGTTCAAGAAGCAGTTTGAATTGTCACCCAAGGCATTTCGTTCGAGCCGGATGGCCTGAACTCCACTCATCAACCACCACACACCGAATGTGGGAGCGGGCTTGCTCGCGAAAGCGGTGGGTCAGTCAATATATGTTCTGACTGAACCACCGCTTTCGCGAGCAAGCCCGCTCCCACATAAAGCAAAGTAGTTATACGACCGCGAAGTAGTGTTTGACGAAACTCTCGCTGACCACTTCCCACAGCACGGGTGTGCCCTGGGTCACGAACCAGCTGTCGCCGGCCTTGTAGCGGGTGGTTTGGCCGGTGTTTTCGTCGGTCAGGCGCACCTCGCCGGTGACCACCGTGGCCTGTTCGTTAAACGGGTAGACCATGCGGAATTTGCCTTGGGTGGTGCCGAAATAGGCGCTGCTGACTTTGTCGGTGGGCGCACCAAAGGTCATTTTGCCGAAGGCCTTGAGCTCGCCTTCGAGGATTTCGGAGCCGAGGTCGGCAACGGTGCCCCAGGCGTCGAGTTCAGACAGTTGGATATCTTTCTTGAGGGTAACGAGGGTCATGGCAGTTGCTCCTGAGGGATAAAAAAGGGGTTAGCGGCGACCATTCCAGTAGCCGGACAGTTGGTGCCAGGATTTACCGGCGGTCAGCAGCAATGGGCGGATTGCGTCCTTGCCAATAATCGTCGGGCGATGCACTGAACTGACCAGGTCATAGCGCGCCGAGCCTTCGCTCATGCCTTCGGCCAGGACCTTGCAGATGATGTGGCTGGGGGTGACACCGAAACCCGAATAACCCTGGACGAAGAACGCATTGCTGCGTCCCGGCAGCGTGCCGATCTGCGGGAACAGGTTCGGGCTGCAGGCCATCGGGCCGCCCCAGGCCAGGTCGATCTTCACGTCCTTGAGGTAGGGGAAAATCTTCAGCATCAGCTTGCGGTTCCAGGCTTTCAAGTCGCCGGGAATGTGTTCCACCAACGGCGTGGCGGCGCCGAACAGCAGGCGGTTCTCGTTGGTCACGCGGTAGTAGTCGATCACTGGGCGGATATCGCTGTAGGCCCCACGAATCGGGCTGATGCGCTGGATCAGCTCTTCGCTCAACGGTTCGGTCATCATCTGGAAGGCGTAGGTGTTGATGGTCGAGCGATGCAGCTCCGGCTCCAGCTTGTTGAGGAAACTGTCACAGGCCCACAACAACTTGCTGGCCTTGACCGAGCCGCGCCCGGTGCGCACGGTGATGCGCTCGCCGTAGCTGACTTCCAGTGCCGGGCTGTTCTCGAAGATTCGCACGCCATGGCCGGCCAGGGCGGTGGCTTCGCCCAGCAGCAGGTTCAGCGAATGCACATGCCCGCCACCCATGTGCAGCAGGGCGCTGCTGTAGGCGTCGGAACCGATGATCTGCTTGACCTCGGAGCCGCCGAGGAAGCGGATTTCATGTTTGCTGTTGATCGACTTGAAGTCTTTTTCCCAGGCCCGCAGGGTCTTTTCCTGGCGGGCGTTGAAGCCCATATAACCGTAGCCGTGGCAGAAGTCGGCATCGATGTTGTACTTGGCGATACGGTCCTTGATGATGTCGGCGCCCAGGTCGCTGATCTCGAAGACCTGGCGCAGACCGTCCTCGCCCACGTCTTTCTTGATCTTCTCCAGGTCGTGGCCGATGCCGGCCATGATCTGCCCGCCATTGCGCCCGGTGCCGCCAAAGCCCAGGTAGCGCGCTTCCAGCACGACGATATTGGTGATGCCTTTTTCCGCCAGTTCCAGGGCGGTATTGATCCCGGAAAAGCCGCCGCCAATCACCACGACGTCGGCCTCGATGTCCTGTTCCAGGGTGGGAAAGCTCAGGTTGTACTTCTTGGTAGCGGTGTAATACGTAGGGGTTTCGATGTTGATCATGGCGCAGCCTGAAAAGTGAAGGAAGGCTCTAAAGCAGTGTCTTCATTAGGGCCCCTGGCGCGATCATTGTCTTGATCCTGCGTGCCGGGGCTTTTGATTCAGCGCGCCATGGACGTGCGCGACCCCTAAGTTATAGCGCGAGCGCGGGGCGGGGATGTTAGAGTTTCGTTAAAACATTAACTAAATATCACGTGATCCTGACTTTATGCTCAAACCCCGGCAATCCCTGACCCTCACCCTGTTACAGGCCCGCGAAGCGGCCATGAGTTTTTTCCGCCCGTCGCTGAACGAGCACGGCTTGACCGAACAGCAATGGCGGGTGATCCGCATCCTCAATCAACACGACGAACTGGAGATTTACCAACTGGCCGAACTGGCCTGCATTCTCAAGCCGAGCATGACGGGCGTGCTGGTGCGCATGGAAGCGGCGGGGATGATCCACCGGCGCAAGGCCGAGCAGGATCAGCGGCGGGTACTGGTGACCCTGGCGGACAAGGGCCGGGCGAGTTTTGCGTCCATGAGCCAGTGCATGGAGGCCAACTACCAGCGCTTGCAGGAGCAGTTGGGGGCGCAGAAATTGCAGACCTTGCTGGGGCTGCTCGATGAGCTGAAAAACATCAAGCGCTGAAACACCACACATCGAAAATGTGGGAGCGGGCTTGCCCGCGATGACTGAGTGTCAGTCGATATATTCGCCGGCTGAACCACCGCTTTCGCGGGCAAGCCCGCTCCCACATTTTGCACCTGAGGTGTTTGGAAGGGATCAGTACACGCCACCCGTGCTGACCGGTGCCTGGGTACCTTTGAATTTCCCCACCAACCCCTGCAACCCACGCATCAGCACGGTGGTATCCACCCCGACCGCGACAAACCCTGCGCCCAGCTCGATATAACGCCGGGCCAGTTTCTCATCGGCACTGAGAATCCCCGCGGCCTTGCCCGCCTGGCGAATCCGTGCGATGGCATCTTCGATGGCGGCTTGCACATCCGAGTGCCCCGGATTGCCCCGGTGCCCCATGGACGCACTCAAGTCCGCCGGGCCGATAAACACCCCATCGACGCCTTCAACGGCGGCAATTGCATCCAGGTTGGCCAGGCCTTGCAGGCTTTCGATCTGCACCAGCAGGCACATCTGCGCATCGGCCTGGTCCAGGTAGCCGTCGATGCTGTTCCAGCGCGAAGCCCGCGCCAGGGCGCTGCCCACCCCGCGTATGCCCTGGGGCGGATAACGCATGGCGCGCACCAGCTCCCGGGCCTGGGCAGCGCTTTCGACCATCGGTACCAACAAGGTCTGTGCGCCGATATCCAGCACCTGCTTGATCAGCGCGGTATCGCCGATCACCGGGCGAATCACCGCCTCGCTGGCGTAGGGCGCCACGGCCTGCAATTGGCCGAGCATGCCGCGCAGGTCGTTGGGTGCGTGTTCGCCGTCGATCAACAGCCAATCGAAACCGGCATTGGCCGCCAGTTCCGCACAGTAGGCGTCGGCCAGCCCGAGCCACAGGCCGATTTGCGCTTCACCGCTATTGAGCCGCTGCTTGAAGCGGTTGACAGGCATGTCCATGAAACAGTCCTCCTGGGGTCAGACGAAACGGCAGGAAATCGAGCCGAGCATGTCGTAGTCGACATGGAAGGTATCGCCCGGGCTGGCCGCCACGGGGCGGGTGAAGGAGCCACCGAGGATGATCTGCCCCGGCAACAACGTGACGTCGTAGGGCGCCAGCTTGTTGGCCAGCCAGGCCACGCCCTTGGCCGGGTGGTTGAGCACGGCGGCCGAGACCCCGGACTCTTCGATCACGCCGTTGCGGTACAGCACGGCGGGTACTTTGCGCAGGTCGATCTCGGTCGGGCGCACCGCACGGCCGCCCATGACCACGCCGGCATTGGCGGCGTTGTCCGAGATGGTGTCGAACACCTTGCGTGTGGCCTTGGTGTGCGGGTCGATCTGCTGGATGCGTGCGTCGATGATCTCCAGGGCCGGGATCACCCACTCGGTGGCATCGAGCACATCGAAGATCGTGCAGTTGGGCCCCTTGAGTGGCTTGCCGAGGATAAACGCCAGCTCCACTTCGACCCGCGGCACGATAAAACGCTCGAAAGGAATGTCGGTGCCTTCCTCAAACAGCATGTCGTCGAGCAGCGCACCGTAGTCCGGTTCGGTGATGTTCGACGATACCTGCATGGCCCGCGAGGTCAGGCCGATCTTGTGCCCGACCAGCTTGCGCCCACCCTTGATCTTCTGGGCGACCCAGGCGCGCTGGATGGCGTAGGCGTCCTCGATCGTGATGTCCGGATGATCGAGGGAAAACTGGCGTACCTGTTCGCGGCTGCGTTCGGCGTGGTCCAGTTGGGCGGCGGCTTGCAGGATGAGCTGTGGATCAAGCATGACGAAACTCTCTTACTGAGGATTGACGATGGCGGCGTTGGTGCGCAACACCAGCAGGCCGCCAAGGGCGATAAACAGCGCCAGCACATACAGGGCCAGGCTCGCGCTTTGGGTGGTGTCGCGCATCCAGCCGATCAGGTACGGCGCGAGGAACGAGGCGATGCTGCCAAACGAGCTGATCATGGCGATCCCGGCGGCCTGGGTGCAGTTGGACAGGAACGCCGGTGGCAGTTGCCAGAACATCGGCAGCGCGGCGCTGGCGCCCATGCCGGCGATGATCAGGCCGCTCATCACCAACAGCGGGTTGCCCGGCGCCAGGCCGGTGATGGCGATGCCCACGGCGGCCATCAGCAGCGGTACGCACAAGTGCCAGCGGCGTTCGCGGTTACGGTCCGAGGAGCGTCCGCAGCCGATCATGAAGAAGCACCCGGCCAGGTACGGCACGGCGCTCAACAGGCCGACCTGGCTGTCACGGCCGATACCGGCGCCATGGATCAGGGTGGGCATCCAGAACGCCAGGGTGTTGACTGCCAGCATCACGGCAAAATAGATCGCGACCAGCAGCCAGACTTGTGGGTCGCGGATGATCCCGCCAAAGGAGGTAATGGATTTGCGTTTTTCCTCGGTACTCAACTGCTCGCGCAGCTGTTGTTTTTGCGTGTCGTTGAGCCACTTCACCGTTTCAAAGCTGTCCGGCAGGCACTTGAGGACCACCAGGCCCAACAGCACGACCGGCGCGCCTTCGATCAAGAACATCCACTGCCAGCCGCGCATGCCGCCAAAGTCATGGAAATTCTCCAGGATCGCGCCGGACAGTGGCCCGCCAATCACCCCGGCCATGGGCACGGCGATGGCGAACAGGGCGGTGATCTGCGCCCGACGACGGGCCGGGTACCAACGGTTGAGAAACACCAGGATCCCCGGGAAGAAGCCAGCCTCGGCCACCCCCAGCAGAAAACGCAGGACATAGAAGCCGCTGGCGCTTTCGACCCACAGCATGCTGGTGGACAGGATGCCCCACACCACCATCAGGCAGGCAATCCAGCGCCGTGGGCCGACGCGGTCCAGGGCGATGTTACTGGGCACGCCGAACAGCGCGTAGGCGATAAAGAACAGGCCGGCACCAAAGCCATACACCGTGTCGCTGAAGTGCAGGTCGGTGCTCATCTGCATCTTGGCGAAGCCGATGTTGATCCGGTCCAGGTGGGCAAACAAATAACAGATCAGCAACAACGGCATCAGTCGCCAGGTGACGGTGCTGTGGGTGCGATCATGCTCGGCAAGGGTGACGCTGTGGGCGGTATTGGCTGTGCTCATAGTGTTGTACTTTTTGTCTGAGAGGCCGTTGTGGAGGCGAGACTGCACCGTCAAGCGAATGAAACCCACTGTAGGCGCGAGCTTGCTTGCAAAGACCTCAAGGCCATCGCGGTTATCCAGCAGGCACGCGTTATCGTTGACGATCTTCGCGAGCAAGCTCGCTCCTACAGGTGATCTCGTTCAGTTGATGGATATCAGCCCGCCTGGTTGCTTAAAAACGCATGGACGTTGTTCTGCTTGAAGTTCAGTTGCGGGTGCAGCTCGATCATCTCGAACGACAGGGCCAGCAGCCGTTGCGCCTGCAAGGCGGCGAAGTGTTCGGTGATCACCGTGAACAGGGTTTGCGCCACGGCCTGGCGGGTCGGCAGGTCGCGGCCGTGGCCGACCTTGAGGGTCATGTGGACGAAGGCGTAGTCGTGCTTGCCATCGGCCATGCGCCAGGTGTCCAGGCGTACGGCGCGGCTGCGGATACCGCCCAGGGGGAACACTCCACTGTCTCCCAGCACCTGGTGGACCTTTTCAAACAGTCCCGGCAGGTCGGCCTGGGGTTCGAGGTTGTCGGTGTATTCGGCGATGAAATGTGGCATGAGGGCCTCCGTTGTCGGCAGCAGTGAGCTTCAAGCGATGAGCTGCAAGAGGAGGCTTGCAGCTTGCGGCTTACAGCTGTTTCATACTGGAAAAATGGCGTTGATCTGGCCGGTGCCGGAGCTGCCGAACGGCTCGGTGATGATCTCGGCCGGGCGGTTGTATTCCGGCCCGCCGAGCAACCCCAGGAGCATCGCGGTGTCGTGCATCTTGCCTTCGCCAAAGCAGTGTTCGGCGTAGTCCGGGAGCATCGCGCAGAACTCCTTGAAGCGGCCTTCGCGCCACATCTGCACCACGTGCATGTCCACTTGTTTGTCGAACTCGCGGGTCCAGTTGTGGATGTTGGCTTCGGCCTCGCGGTCGTCGGAGAAACGGTGCGACAGCGATCCTGAGGCCAGCACCAGCACCTTGCGATCACTCTTCTCGATGGCCCGGCGCACGGCGGCGCCGAAGGCGAAGCTGTCTTGCAGGCGATGCCAGGCGCACCAGGCGGCGATGGAGACCACGTTGAATTTCTGTTCTTCGGGCACATCCATGTGCATGTAGCGCATGGGCACCAGGGTGCCGTATTCCAGTTCCAGGCTCGGGATGTTGTGGTTCATGGTGCGCACCCCGGCCAGGTTGGCTTCGGCGGCGATCAGTTCACCCAATTCCGGGCAGCCGGGGTAGGCGTACTCCATGTTCTTGATGAAGTGCGGCAGCTCATTGCTGGTGTAAGTGCCCTGGAAGCGCTCGCCACCGTTGACGTGATAACCGCTGTTGACCAGCCAGTGCACATCGAACACCACGGCGGTGTCGGCCCCCAGCTCACGGGCGCGGCGCCCGATCTCCTTGTGCCCGGCAATCGCCGCGGCGCGACAACCGTGGTGCTTGCCCGGCAGTTCCGACAGGTACATGGAAGGGACGTGGCAGATTTTCGCCGCCAGGACGACTTCACCCATGATGACTCTCCTCAATTCATTATTCTTGTTGGTGCTCTGCGGACCCTGTAGGAGCGAGCTCGCTCGCGAAAAACGCAAGGTCGCCGCGTTAACCCTGACAGCCAGCGTTATCGTTAACGACCATCGCGCGCCAGCCCGCGCCTACAGTTACACGCCCCAGCGCGGGATGTGATGGCTGCCCATGGAGATACACACGTTCTTGATCTCTGCGAATACTTCAAAGCTGTACTGGCCGCCTTCACGGCCGGTACCGGAACCCTTGACCCCGCCGAACGGCTGACGCAGGTCGCGCACGTTCTGGCTGTTGATGAACACCATGCCGGCCTCGATACCACGGGCCAGGCGATGGGCCTTGCCGATGTCCTGGGTCCAGATATAGGACGCCAGGCCATACTCGGTATCGTTGGCCAGTCGCAGTGCCTCTGCTTCGTCCTTGAAGGGGATCAGGCACACCACCGGGCCGAAGATTTCCTCCTGGGCGATGCGCATGTTGTTGTTTACATCGGCGAACACGGTGGGCTGGATAAACTGCCCGCGTGCCAGGTGCGCCGGCAGGTTGGCCGGACGTTCCAGGCCGCCTGCAACCAGGCTTGCGCCTTCTTCGATGCCAATCTTGATGTAGCCGGTGACTTTGTCATAGTGGGCTTGAGTGATCATCGAGCCGACCTGGGTGTTCGGGTCTTGCGGGTCACCGACAATCAGGCGCTTGGCGCGGGCGGCAAATTCGGCGACGAACTGCGGGTATACGCTTTGCTGGATAAACACCCGGCTGCCGGCGGTGCAGCGTTCGCCATTGAGCGAAAAGATGGTGAACAGCGCGGCATCCAGGGCGCGTTCGAGGTCGGCGTCCTCAAAAATCAGCACCGGCGACTTGCCGCCCAACTCCATGGAGTATTTTTTCAGGCCGGCGGTCTGCATGATTTTCTTGCCGGTGGCGGTGCCGCCGGTAAAGGAAATCGCCCGCACATCAGGGTGGCGCACCAGGGCATCGCCGGCAGTGGCGCCATAGCCCTGGATCACGTTGAGCACACCGTTGGGAATCCCCGCTTCAACCGCTAGGCGCCCCAGTTCGTTGGCGGTCAGCGGCGACAGCTCGGACATCTTCAGCACCGCTGTGTTGCCCAGGGCCAGGCACGGTGCGGTCTTCCAGGTAGCGGTCATGAACGGCACGTTCCACGGCGACACCAGGCCACACACACCCACCGGTTGGTAGAGGGTGTAGTTGAGCATCTGGTCGTCCACCGGGTAGCTGTGGCCGTCCATGCGCGTGCAGACCTCGGCGAAGAAATCAAAGTTGTGCGAAGCCCGCGGGATCAGCACGTTCTTGGTCTGGTGGATCGGCAGGCCGGTGTCCAGGGTTTCCAGCTCGGCCAGGCGGGGCACGTTCTGCTCGATCAGTTCACCGAGCTTGCGCATCAGGCGCGCACGTTCCTTGGCCGGGGTATTGGCCCACTTGGGGAAGGCTTCCTTGGCGGCAGCCACGGCCTGGGCGACTTCCTCGGCGCCGCCGCTGGCCACTTCACCAATCGCCTCGCCGGTGGCCGGGTTGTAGTTGATGAAGGTGTCTTTGCTTTCGACCTCACGGCCGTTGATCCAATGTTTGATCATGGTGCTCAAGCCTCTTTGGCGGCGGTGAAAAAGTCCGCCTCGCTGACAATTCGGTTGACCAGGCGGCCGACGCCTTCGACTTCCACCACCACTTCATCGCCAGGCATCACGTCGGCCAGGCCTTCGGGGGTGCCGGTGGCGATCATGTCGCCGGGTTGCAGGGTCATGAAGCTGGACAGGTATTCGATCAGGTAGGGGATATCGAAAATCATGTCGCGGGTGCTGCCTTCCTGGCGCAGTTCACCGTTGATCCAGGTACGCAGGGTCAGGTTGCTCGGATCTGGCACATCGGCCACATCGACGATCCACGGGCCGACCGGGGTGGTGGCGTCGCGGTTTTTCACCCGCAGGTTGGGACGGTAGTAGTTTTCCAGGTAGTCGCGGATCGCGTAGTCGTTGCACACGGTGTAGCCGGCCAGGTACTCCAGGGCGTCCTCGCGCTTGACGTTGCGCGCCGGCTTGCCGATCACCGCCACCAACTCGCACTCGTAGTGCATGTAGACGATGTTGTCGGGGCGCCAGGTGACCTGGTTATGCCCGGTGTAGGTGCCCGGCGACTTGACGAACGCCAGCGGTTCGGTCGGCGGGGCGAAGGCCAGTTCGGCGGCATGGTCGGCGTAGTTCAGGCCCAGGGCGAACATAGTGCCGGTGGCCGGTGGCAGCCACTCGACCTGGTCTTGGGCCAGCAACCGACCGTCAGCCAGGCGCACAGCATTGAAATCTTCGACGTGGACTTGATGGACCTGGCCTTCAAAACGGATACGCGCGTGTTTCATGGGTGTTCCTCGGCCTGGATGTGGTTGACCAGGCGGCCCAGGCCGCTGATCTCGACTTCGACGGTGTCGCCGGGCTGCACATCCACCCGGCCTTCAGGCGTGCCGGTGATCAGCACATCGCCCTCATGCAGGGTCATGAATTCGCTGATTTCGGCGATGAGGCGGGGAATATCACGCACAAAGTTGGCGGTGGTGTTCTGCTGGCGCAGCTCGCCGTTGACGAACAGCTTGAGGCTCAACTGATGAGGGTTGGCGATCTGCTCGCGGGCCACCAGTTGCGGGCCGAGGGCGCAGAACCCGTCGCGGCACTTGGCTTTGACGGCAGGGCGGTAGTAGCTGTCTTCCGGCAGGCTGAACTCATTGACGATGGTGTAGCCCGCCACATAATCCAGGGCATTTTCCACGCTGACGCGGCTGGCACTTTTACCCATTACCACGCCCAGCGCCGGGCCAGGTTGCAGGCGCTGGCCAGCCGGATGAAACACCACGCCGTCATGACGGTTGCGAGTATTGGGCGTCTTGATAAACAGCACCGGCTTGACCGGTGGCTTCTGGTACGGCGGCTGTTCGAATTCAGCGAGACGCTGGTTCAGCAAGCCCTGGTAGTTCAGCGCGACGCCGAACAGGGTGCCGCTGGCAACATCATGCAGGGTACGGCTCATGGATTTCTCCTGGCGATGGCGACTGCTCTCGAGGCAGTTCGTTAATGTGTTAACGTTATAATTAATATGTTAACTACCGTCAAGCGTGGCAAAATCATCGGGTGCAAAAAACAATAAAGAGATGCCTGTGAAACCGATCCCCAATATCAACATCGGCCAGGTCTACGACCAGCGCTACAGCGATGCCGACGTGCATTACGACCGACTCGGCAACCTGGCGGGATTTTTCGGGCGCAACATGCCCGTGCATCGCCATGACCGGTTTTTCCAGGTGCATTACGTCAAGAGTGGCGCGGTGCGGGTCTACCTCGACGACCAGCAATACCTGGAATCCGGGCCGATGTTTTTCCTGACGCCACCGACGGTGGCCCATGCCTTCGTCACCGAAGCCGACGCCGACGGCCATGTATTGACCGTACGCCAGCAACGGGTGCGGGCGCTGATCGATGCCGACCCAAGCCTTGCGCCCGGTCCGCAAGTGCCGCCGGCCTGTGTGGCGCTGGCCCGTCTGGCGCCGCAGTTCCAGCCCGAGATCAAGCGCCTGGAATGGCTGTTTGACGAGTTGTGCAACGAAATCAACAGCGCCGGAGCCGGTCGTGCAACGGCCTTGGAAAGCCTGACCCGGTTGATCATGATCAGCTTGCTCAGGCTCAGCGCCAATTCCCTGGAAGCACGCCCGGCGCGTCATGAAGACCTGCGCATCTTCCATCGCTTCAATGAGCTGATCGAAGACCACTATCTGCTGCACTGGCCGCTGTCGGCCTATGCCGAAGCCATCGGCGTCACCGAAGCGCGGCTCAATGACGTATGCCGGCGCATTGCCGACCTGCCGTCCAAGCGCCTGGTGCTTGAACGGCTGATGCAGGAGGCCAAGCGCCTGTTGCTGTTTACCGGCAGTTCCGCGAATGAAATCTGCTACCAACTGGGCTTCAAGGACCCGGCCTATTTCAGCCGGTTTTTCCAGCGTTATGCGCAGATCACACCAGGGGAATACCGCTTGCGCCAATCCGGCCTGCGTTGATCACCACAGCGCCAGGCTGTAGCCGACGATGATGCGGTTTTCGTCGATATCGCTGGTCAGGCCGCTGCTGGAGCGCAGCGTTGCGTTACGCAGCCGCACGTTGACGTTCTTCAGTGGCCCGCTCTGCACGGTGTAGGTCAGGTCGGTATCGCGCTCCCATTCGCGGCCATTGCGCACGCTGGCGGTCTGCACATGGCTGCCATCGACATAGCGCGTCATGAAGGTCAGGCCCGGCAGGCCGAAGGCGGCGAAGTTATAGTCGTAGCGCGCTTGCCAGGCATCAGTCTCAGCCTTGGTGAACACGTTGATGGTCACCAGGTTGACCGAGTAGGGGTCCAGGCCCGGGTAGGCGAAATCGCCGTCGCCCGAGAGGTTCTGATAGCCCAGGCCAACCTTGTGGCCGCCCATCGACAGGCTCAGCATGCCGTTGAAGAAACGGTTGTCGATCCGCCCACCGTCCACCCGTGAGGCGCCACGCAGTGCATGGCTGCCTTGCTCGCGTGTGTCGAAGTAACGCAGGTCGCTGCGCAGGTTGATGCCTTCGGCCAGCGGCAAGTCATGTACCAGGCCGATAAAGTGCTGGCGGTAGATATCCTGCATCTGTGCGTAGTAGTAGGTCGTCGCCAACGTTGGGGTGATTGCATAGGTGCCACCGGCGAGGTCCAGGTGGCTGCTGTCGACGCCGGCGTAGCTCATTTGGTCGTTGCTGGAGGAGTCGCGCAGGTTTTGTTTTTCCAGGCGGCCCAGGTTCAGGGTCAGTCCGGCGATGTCCTGGGAGGTGAGCAGTTCACCGGTGTAGGTCGAGGGCAGCAGCCGGGTGTCGTTGTAGGCGGCGACGGGCAACTGCGGTTGCAGGGTGCCGGCCTTGAGCACGGTTTTCGACACCCGCACCTTGGCAGTCAGGCCCAGTTCGCTGTAGTTGTCGACGGGCTGCTGGCTGGCGCCATAAGGCAGCAGGCCGGTACCGCGCCGGTCACGGCTGGAGTCGAGCTTGACCCCCAGCTCGCCCAGGGCATCCACGCCAAAACCCACCAGGCCTTCGGTGTAGCCCGACTCCAGGCGCAGCACAAAACCCTGGGCCCACTCATCGGCCTTGTTTTGCGGCGCGTTGGTCTGGCGAAAGTCACGGTTCATGTAGAAATTGCGCAGGTCGAGGCTGGCCTTGCTGTCCTGGATAAACTCGGCGTAGGCGCTCAAGGGGCTGAACGTAGCGCACAGGCCGGCGCTGGCCGCCAAGGGGAGGAGGCGCAAATGCATGACAGATTCCTTTTGTTGTTTTTGTAGGTATCGCCCTTCGGATCGCTGAAGGGATTGGCATATTGTTAACATGTTATATTTATTATGGGTAGAAAATTTGTGATTCTTGTAAGTAATTCATATCGAGATTAACGAGTTTGTGCAGCGGCCGGCTTGCATGCCCATGGAGCCGACCCTAAGCTTCGACGCTTCGATCTCTTTTGCGCGTGAACCATGTCCACTCCCAGACCTTCCCTGACACTGACCCTGCTGCAGGCCCGCGAAGCTGCCATGGCGTTTTTCCGGCCGTTGCTCAATGAACATCAATTGACCGAGCAGCAGTGGCGGGTGATTCGTATCCTGCGCCAGCAAGGCGAACTGGAAAGCCATCAACTGGCGCACCTGGCCTGCATCCTCAAGCCGAGCATGACCGGCGTCCTGGCACGCCTGGAACGCGACGGCCTCGTGCGCCGCCGCAAGTCCAGCGAAGACCAGCGCCGCGTGTTCGTGAACCTCACCGAGCAGGGGCAGCAGTGTTTCGTCGAGATGAGCGCGGGAATGGAAAGCAATTACCAGAGGATTCAGGAGCAGTTCGGCGAAGAGCAATTGCAGCAGTTGCTTGAACTGCTCAACCAGTTGAAGAACATCAAGCCTTAATCGCTTGTAAACGCCGGGTTGACTGGCGATGGCGCGTCGTAGGCAGGTCAGACAATCATGGAAAGACGGCAATTCAGCGGCGGCATGAAAGGCAAGAACCTGCGCTACCTGAACGAAACCCCGGGCCAGGCCCCGCGCCTGATCCGTGCGGGGTTTGTGCTGCTGGAGCATTTCTCACTGCCGGCCTTCACCCAGGCGCTGGACACCTTCATCACGGCCAATCTGTTACGTCCGGGGCTGTTCACCTCGCGCACCTTCGGCCTGGACGACCAGGAGGTGATCAGCGACCTGGGCCTGGTGATTCGCCCCGACGCACGCCTCGATAACAGCGCGCTGGCGGACCTTGACCTGCTGGTGATTTGCGGCGGTTATCGCACCCAGCTCAAGGCCAGCGAAACCTTCATCGAACTGCTCAAGGCTGCGGCGCAACAGGGGGTGATCCTTGCCGGCTTATGGAACGGTGCGTGGTTCCTCGGCAAGGCCGGGGTGCTGGACGGCTATCGCTGTGCCATTCACCCGGAACATCGCCCGGCCCTGACGGAAATCGCCAAGGCCACGCTGGTCAGTAGCGAGCCCTATGTGATCGACCGCGATCGCCTGAGCGCATCCAGTCCTTCGGGGGCGTTCCATATGGCCCTGGACTGGATCAAGAGCCTGCACGACAAAGCGTTGGTGGAAGGTATCGAAGATATCCTGGCCTTTGAGGAGTCGCGCTACCGGCGGATCAAGCCCGCAGAAAATATCTGCGTCAGTGCGCCGTTGCGCGAGGTGGTGCGCCTGATGGATGCCAACCTCGAAGAGCCCCTGGCCCTGGAGCAACTGGCGGTGTATGCCGGGCGGTCACGGCGCCAGTTGGAGCGCTTGTTCCGCGAGCAATTGGGTACCACGCCGCAGCGCTATTACCTGGAGTTGCGCATCACCGAAGCGCGACGCTTGTTGCAGCACACCGAACTGTCCCAGGTCGATGTGCTGGTGGCCTGCGGGTTTGTGTCGCCGAGCCACTTCAGTAAATGCTACAGCGCCTATTTCGGCTATCGGCCGTCGAAGGAAACCCGCCTGGTCAAATAACCCGTCATTACACAGAGTGCGTCGCCTGTTTGAGCGCGGGAGCACGCTTGACGCAATGAGCCAGGGCCTGCTCGATATCGGCCAGCAGGTCTGCGATATCCTCCAGCCCCACCGACAACCGCACCAGGCCTTCAGAAATTCCGTGCTGGGCACGTTGTTCCGGGGTGTAGGTGGAGTGGGTCATGCTCGCTGGGTGCTGGGCCAGGGATTCGGCATCGCCCAGGCTGACCGCGCGGCTGAACAGCTTGAGCGCGTTCATGAAGCGTCGGCCCGTGGTGATCCCCCCCTTGAGTTCGAAGGCAATCATGCCGCCCGACAGTTTCATCTGACGTGCTGCCAGCTCGTATTGTGGGAAGGAGCGCAGGCCTGGGTAGGTCACCGACTCCACTGCCGGGTGGGCCTGCAATGCTTCGGCCACCGCCTGGGCATTGCTGCAATGGCGATCCATGCGCAGGGCCAGGGTCTTGAGGCCACGCATCAGCAAAAACGCATCCTGGGGCGACAGCACGGCACCGGTCAGGTCTTTCAAGCCTTGCAGGCGAATCCGTTGTGCCAGGTCGTGGCGGCTGACGGCGATGCCTGCGGTGATATCGCCATGGCCGCTGAGGTACTTGGTGGCCGAGTGCACCACCACGTCGGCACCTAGTTCCAGCGGGCGTTGCAGGTACGGGGTGCAGTAGGTGTTGTCGATCACCACAGTAATGCCGGGTTGCTGGTGGGCGATCTTGGCCACGGCGCCAATGTCGATCAATTGCAGGTTGGGGTTGGCCGGGGTTTCGCAGTAGATCATGCGGGTCGCAGGGGAGAGTGCGGCGCGCAGGGCGTCGAGGTCCGACAGGTCGACATGGCGCACCTTTATCCCGAACTCGGCGATGCCGTGGTGCAACAGGGCGAAGGTGCAGCCGTACAGCGTCTGGCTGACGATCACTTCATCGCCGGGGCGCAACAAGGTCCAGAAGGTTGCCGCAATCGCCCCCATGCCGGAGCTGAACGCCACTGCGGCTTCGCCACCTTCCAGGGTGGCCATGCGCGACTCCAGCAGCGCCAGGGTCGGGTTGGAGATACGGGTGTAAAAGTGCCCGTTTTCTTCACCGGCAAAGCACCCTGCGCCGTACTCGGCGGTCGGGAAGGCAAAGGTCGCCGACAGATAGATCGGCGGCACCAGGGCACCGTGGTGGTCTTGCGCATCGTAGCCGTAGTGAATGGCACGGGTGGAAAAGCCGAATGTGTTGTGTTTATTTTTCATGTCGGACGCTCCTTATTTCCTACAATGCTATGCTCATAACCGAGGCCGAACGTTGCCTACTTTGCCGAGAAAAACCTGTGGCGAAGGATGAAACCCCATAAAAATAATGATTTGAGGCAAGACATGCCCAGCAGTCTGGACCGTACCGACAAAGCCCTGCTCAACGCCCTGCAAGGCAACGCGCGCCTGACCGTCGCCGAACTGGCCGAACGGGTGTCCCTGACCACCTCGCCGTGCTGGCGCCGGGTCAAGAACCTTGAAGACAGCGGTGTGATCAGCGGCTACCAGGCGATTCTTTCGCCCAAGGCCCTGGGCTACGGGGTGACGGCGTTTGTCAGCATCATGATGGGCACCCACTCCAAGGAAATCGCCCGGGCGTTTGAACAGCGGCTGTTGGACATCCCGGAAATCGTCGCCTGCCATAACGTATCCGGGCGCTATGATTTTTTGCTGGAAGTGGTGGCCAGGGACCTGGAGTCCTTCGGCGAATTTGCCCGCGAGGTGTTGCAGACATTGCCGTGTGTGAAGGAAATCTATTCGAGTTTTTCCTACAAATCGGTCAGACCGTTGCGGGTGATTCCGTTGCTGGGGTGATAGGGCGGGCGTGAGCCTTGTGCAGGGCTTTACTCTTTCCTGCTCGTTTCAAAGACAAATCGTATTTCTTGCCCCGCCGTAACCCTTCAAGTTCATGTTTGAAGCGAGCACCACGCTGCTCGGTTCAGCTTTGAAAAAGGGTTACTGGCTCAGTGAGGGTATTTATGTCTGCAGTTACACCACGAGTAAGCAGCGCGTTCCAGGATATTGACCAGTTCCGACATCGCGATGACCGCGGCGGTACGATCAAGCACAACGGATTGCAGTCCAAAACCACTGAAGAGGCCGTACGGCAGCTGTGGCGTGGCAGCCCCGGATGGCCGGATAAGAACGGTGACGGCACGTACGATGTCAGCTACGAGTTTCTACCTGCGCCGGCTGACAAAAACCTGAAGCGGGGTGGCAAGACAGGGTTCACATCGATCCTTGAAAATCAAAGGAAGCAAACCGAACTCAGCCTTCAATCAATTGCCGATGTCGCGAACGTCAAGTTCAACGAAGGGCCCAGGACCGCCAAGAGTGAAGGGCATATTACAATTGGTAACTATGGTCAGAGATTTGATAAGAATAATAAATCCATCGACGCTCAACCCCATACGGTACTGCCGGATAATAAAGGCCGGGGAGGCGATGTCTGGTTTGTGAACAATGATGAAGAAATGTCCGTGCCCAAGGCCCACCATGGTGATGCCGGTCGCCACACGATCATCCATGAACTGGGCCACGCGATGGGGCTTACGCATCCGGGTAACTACAATGGCGTTCTTGATCGCACGAAGATTGACTCCCATGAAGACTCTCAAAGCCATAGTGTCATGAGCTACCGGGGGGAACGCACGACCTATGCCAATCACGGTGGTTTCCGGGCATCGGCTCCTCAACTCGACGATATTTCTGCCTACCAATCGAAATATGGCGCCAATCACCAAACCCGCAAAGACGACACCACCTACGGCTTCAATTCCAATACCGATCGTGACTTCCTCAGCGTCAATACCAAGGACGACAAAATGCTTGCCGCCATTTGGGACGGTGGCGGTAATGACACGCTAGATTTTTCGGGCTACGTCCAGGATCAAAAAATCAGTCTCAAAGAGGGTACGTTTTCCGATGTGGGTGGCCTTAAAGGCAACGTTTCCATTGCTTATGGCACCACTATCGAGAACGCCATTGGCGGGTCAGGCAACGACTGGCTGATCGGTAACGCCGCGAATAACGAGTTGCGCGGCGGTGACGGGAACGATGTGCTCTACGGCGCCGAGGGGGCTGACAGGTTGTGGGGCGGCAAGGGCAAGGACACCTTTGTCTATGGCAAGATCAACGAGTCCAGCGCGGCGGCACCGGACCGGATCGAGGATTTTGTCAGCGGCCAGGATAAAGTCGATGTATCAGGTATCAGGGCGCAACTGGGTGATAAGCCGCTGCAGTTTGTCAGCCGGTTTTCCGGGGCGAGCGGTGAAGCCATCGTTGCCTATGACCGGCTGTTGAACCTGAGCACGTTGCAGATTGCTGGGGAGCCCAACGATCCGACCTTCGTGCTGCAAGTGCAGGGTGAACTGCGGCGCAGTGATATCGTGAGCTGACCGTTAAAGATGCTCAAGGGCGGTGGCCCAGTCCTGGCTGTTGAGTACGCCCAGTACCTTGAGCTTGCCGTTGCTGCGCACCTGGACAAACAGCGAACTGCCGTATTCGGCACCGTCAGCATGGGGGTAGCCCAGGACCCGCTCCAGGTCGCCGATGCATTCACTATGGGTGACCAGTAGCAGGTTGCGTCCGGCGACCTTGCGTGCAGGCAGGTCGTGCGCGAGTGTGGCGCCACACAAGGTCAGGCGATCGGGTAATACATGGACGTCGCCGAACATGAACTGTGAGGTTTGCACGGTGCGAGTGGTAGGACTGCTCAACACATCGCTGTGGGACATGCCCAGGGCATGGAACGCGGAACCCACTGCTGCTGCCGAGACACTGCCGGGACGGGTCAGGCCATCCGCGGGGCCCAGGCACGGATTGCTGGAGCGGTCGCAGCGTTCTGCATGGCGCACCAGCACGATCAGGTTGCCACTGCGCCAGGCCGCCAGGGCCCCTGAAGTGATCAGGCGATTGTCGGCCCCCAGATTCTGCGGTGAAGTAGGCCAGAGCATGGCCCCCATCACTAGCAGACACAGGGCGATGAGTGCGATGAACCGCAGCCACAGCTGTCTGAGCGTTTTCGCCAAACCCCGATCTGCGCGGGGCTTGGCCTGGATCATGTCAACCACACTGTTCACCCTGGAGGAGCTCATACATTGCTGTTTGTGTTGGCAGGCAATCTAGAGTTCGGTGCGTGGGCGGGCAGTGAAATCAATGTGAAAAAATCGCGCTGCGCACGGTTAATACTGTAGGAGCGAGCTTGCTCGCGAAGAACCTCCAGGCGACACGTTAATTCTGGATTAATCGGGTGGTTCTGAAGAGCTTCGCGAGCAAGCTCGCGCCTACACAGTTGGCATTCGGGGGGGAGTTATGGCGGACTTTCTGTAGGTCTTGATCACTCGCATAGTAGGCAACTTCCCAAATGTAATCGACAAGCCGCTTTTCATCCCTGAGCTTGTGCCAGGCCCGTTCTGCTTACTTATATTCCTACGCCCTATTCATTGCATCAGGGATGCGGGCGATGGCGCAGGCGTATATCAATGACCGGACCATAGATTTTCACAGCTTGAAATCCAGTTTGCTCAAGGAATCCTACAACCAACTGTCGGCGCAGTTCGATGCGTTGAACCTGCACTTGCGCCACGGCCTGGTCACACCTGGGCAGATGGTGATTATTCCCAATGACTACGGCATGGCCTGCACCTTCAATGATGCCTGGTTGATGCGCCATGCCGAGGCAATCCATCGAGGCCTGGAACAGGACACGGCGCTCGGGACAGCGGTGGTCGGCAAGTATGATTTGCTGCAAAGCCTGCTCGGCTACAGCTCTTTAGGTGTAGGCAGTGCCACCTCGGCATGGGGTCGACACCTGGATGAGGTCAAGCACACGCTGGAGGAGGTTGAGCGGTTGCACCGGCAGCTCAAGGACGGGGTGCTGGATCGCAACAATTTTGTGCGTCATCGCCAGGTTCTGTTCAACAAGCTGGAGGTGCAACTGCAAGGTGCGGCACGTTTTGGTACCAGTTTGCAGAGCCATAAATCGTTGAAAAAAGTGCTGGGGATTTCGACCAGGAGCTATCTGGATAAGAGTGAGATCGCCGGTTACACCCAGCGCATCAAAAGCATTGCCCAGACGTCGAAGTTTTTGGGCAATGGCACGTATGTGGGGCTGGCGCTGGATGTGGGGGTGGCGGGGTTGGAGATCAAGGAGGCGTGTATGAAGGATCGGGGCGAAAAGTGCAGCAGGGTCAAATATGTAGAAGGGGGGAGGCTGGCGAGTGGGGTGCCTGGGGCAGCGGTAGGTGGAGTCCTAGGTGCAGAAATAGGGCGTCGTGGGTGCAGGATAGTGCTTGGATTAGCAACTAAAGGTAAAGGTGAGCTTTTTTGTGGGATTGTCGGGGGCGCACTCGGTGGCTCGTCCTTGGGAACAGGTAGTGGCATTGTCGGTGCAAAAGTAGGCGATTTGATATATGAATTTGGAGGGCTGCAATGATGACTGCAAGCACCTTCATTCTGATCCTGTTATTTGTGATGCCTTTTATTTGCCTAGGGTTAAAGCTGTTCGTGGATTACAGAAAACTAGATGAATTGGAAAGCTATTTCACAGAAAACGAAGTGGTACAACGAAACAAGCGTTTTTGGAGTAGGAGTCAAGCCATCGATAGAACCATGCGGGTGAGCATACTTGTTGGCTTTTTCATGCAGCCAAAAACTCACGTAAAGAGCAATGATGTGACGTGGGAAGAATTGAACTCGGTTCCTTTGACGCTTAAGCGCTGGGTACTGTGGCCGTTTTACTTGTCATTGATATATGGCTTGGCTGTGACTGCCTGGCTCGTTTGGTGTGAGTGGTAATCAAAGACCAGGGACCACCCTGCAAGATAGTCTTAGGTGTCGCGTTGAAAGGGCAAGGACAATTGATGTGCGCAGTTGTTGCTGGTGCTGTTGGTGGGTATAGCGGGGGAACTATAGGTGGGCTTATTGGAGGAGATATGGGCGACCTTTTATATAAGCCCGCAGGAATATGAACATGTCATTAAATGAGTTAACTCTGATAACGCTGGCGTTTGGAATGTTTGTTTGTTTGGGCCTGACATTGTACGTCGAGTACAAAAAACTAGATGAGTTGGAAAGCTATTTCAGCGAAAACGAAACGGTCCAGCACTACAAGCGTTTTTGGGGACGAAACAAGTCGATTGATAAAAGCATGCGCATGGGCGTGTTTGTGCAGTTTTTTGTGTGGCCTGCCAGCTATGTGAAAAGTGGCGAAGTGACGAGGGAGGAATTGGACTCAGTCCCGTTGACACTCAAACGCTGGGTCACGTGGCCGTTTTACTTCTCGATGATCTATGTCGCGGCTGTGCTGTCTTGGTACGTTTGGCGCCAGTGGTAGCCTAGTCTTCCAAAGCCCAGCACTGCCTGGGCTTTGTCGTTTCTTCCTACGGCACTGCGCACACCTTTCTCGCATTTATTTCAAAATATACTGTACAAATATACAGTATCAGCCTACAGTCCATCCCAGGTGAACGGATTTCACCGCGCACCAAAGCCACCAATTTTTTAACTATGGATGGATAAAAAATGAAATCAAAAAAAGCCTTTATGCTGGGCGCAGCCATGACGGCGGCCTGCTTTGTTTCGGCGTTTGCCCTGGCGGAGCAATACCCTTCGCAAACCCCTGCCAAACTGTCCGCCCAGGCGGTCAAGCATGCGGTCGACCAGGCGCTTAAAGTCGGTGGCCAGGTTGAGCCGTCGAAGCTTGCGGCCGAACTCAAGCAAACGCTCAAGGCGGCCAAGGCCGGCAAGGCCAAGGCTGCGGCAAGCAAGGCCGCAGTCAGCAACGCGCCGGTGGATACGCTGGTTGACGAGCTGAAAAAAACCAACGAGAAACAACTGCAAGGTGCAGCGATTGCAGCCTTTGCACCGTTGTTCCCGACTCTGGATATCAACACCCTGTACAACGTGACCGGCGTGGAAACCGGGGCGGAAGTTGCCTACCACTTCAACCTGGCGCAAAGCGCGCGCATCCAGGTGCAACTGCTGAACCAGAGCGCCGGCACCGACATGTCATTGAGCCTGTTCCAGGACGACGGCCAGGGCAACCTGACGCTGCTGGGCACCTCTGATAACGCAGGCAGCGCCGACGAATACCTCAATGGCGTGATGCCCGCCGGCGACTATTACTGGTACATGGTGGCCAACACCGCGAGCAATGGGCAGTTCAGTTTTGGCGTGGCGGTGGACAGCAATATCGACGCCTTCGAACCCAATGACACCGCGCAGACCGCGTTCGTGTTGCCGGATGCCCTGAACCAGGTGGCCGGTAACCTGGACAGCGTCAACGATGTCGATTACTTCGACTTCACCTCGTTGCGTGGCCAGGGCGTGGGCATGTTCCTGGGCGATGATGGCGAGGGCACTCGCAACCAGTGGATCTTCGAGCGCTTCGATGGCAACAACTGGGTGGTGATCCAGCCGAACAACACCTCCACCTACCCAAGCCTGACGCCTGGCTATACCGTCAAGGTGCGGGTACGGGCCAACCCGGCAGTGGCACTCAACCCACAGGCGCGCTACATCCTGTCCTTTGGCTCGGCGCCACGACTGAACCAGAACAATGTGAACGGCGACAACGTGGTGCGTATCCCCAGCTCAATCATGCAACTGGCTACCCAGGCCGCCCGCAGCCTGAGCTGGAGCACCCAATGGTCGGACAGCACCGGCGAGCCGCTGCGCGGCGTGACCCCGGTGCTGCGGGTCGACAAGCGCTTTGATGACACCATCAACTACCACTGGGTCGACTACGAGGCCAAGACTGGCATCACTGGCGCGGCCTCCGGCAGTGTCGACCTGGGTACCTGCTCCGGCGATCTGAATGTGGTCTACCCGGACAGCTCCTCCGGCCAGACGTACAACTGGCGGACCTGGTTCAACATGGGCGGCTGGCGCATCGAGCTCAAGGAGTTCCCGGGCGTGGGCGTAGGCGGCAACATCACGCAGTACGTAAGCCTGGGCCACATTTGCAGCCAGACCATCGTGCGTTAACCCCCGCCCACTTCTATAGGCGCCGGCTTGCCGGCGACGAAGCCCTCAAGTCTTGAGGGCTTCGTCGTTTCCTACAAAGCCAATGCCAGCTTCAGCGGCAAGCGCGCCATGCTGGTGTTCTTCAGCGAGCCCAGGTACAGCCACTCGCCATGTTCGCGGGCGCTGGTAATCGGTGAATAGTTGCCCGCGCTGCCATCTTGCAGGTTGGCGACCACCTGGCCCTGCACATCCAGCCCCAGCACAAAGGCTTTGCGCTCGATGGGCTTGGGCACCACTATCAGCGCCCGCACCATCATCTTGCGTATCGCGGGGTAACCGGCCAAGCCATCGAGCAGTGGGTTACGCGGTGAGTACAGCGCCACCCAGAACCGGTCCCGACCGTTGAAGGTGAGGTTGTCCGGCAGCCCCGGCAGGTTGTCGATAAACAGATCATGGGTGCCCGCCTTGTCGCCCTTGAGCCAATAGCGGCTGATGCGATAGGCTCCGGTTTCATTGACCAGCACATAACGTTCATCCGGCCCCAGCGCTACGCCGTTGGCGAATTGCAGTTGATCGAGCAACAGCTCGGTCTGGCCATTGTGAAAGTCATAGCGCAGCAGCCGGCCATCGCCGCCATGCTCGATGACTGCCTCTCCATCCTGGCCATAACCCCAGCGGCTGGAGGCGTCGCTGAAATAGGCGTAGCGCCCGGCGGCGTCCACCGTCACATCATCGGTGAAACCCAAAGGCACGCCATTGGCGCTGGTGCTCAGGGTGGTCAGTTTGCGCTGGGCATCCAGCGCCAGCAGGCCCTTGACCCCATCGGCAATGATCAGGCGCCCGTCCGGGTGCTGTGCCAGGCCCAGCGGGCGGCCGCCGGTGTTGGCCAGCACTTCCAGGGTCTGGCTGTCGGGCGCGGTGCGGATGATCCGCCCATCATGCAGGCCGGTGACCAGCCAACCCTGGGCATCCACCAGCAATGCCTCGGGCCCGGCAATGTCCTGGGCGCCGATGCGCTGGACATCCTTCAGGCGCAGGTTCTCGCTGTAAGGCCCATCCTGCATCGAGGGTGCCTTGGGCGGTGCCCAATTGACCGGCTGGACCTCGGTGGGCATCAGCAGCAGAAAGGCCACGACGGCGATCAGTACCAGCAACAGCAAATGACGGAATTTTTGGCTCATGGTGCTTCCCGAGAGTCTTTGGAGGGGCGCGTGGCGGGCTCCCAGTGCAACGTGCCGAACAGATAATCCATCAGCGGCAGCACGATGTTGAAGTTGCGGCCTTGCATCAACTCGCGACGGTGGTGCAACGCGTGAAGTTGGTGCATATGCCGGATCCACGGCAAGCGGGCCAGGGGATGGTCGGGTGGCAGGTGCTCACAGGCATGGAAGATTTCGTAGAGCAGGTAGCCCAGGATCATACATCCGGCGAACAACCCGGCGACGTTGGGGTTGAGCTGCTTGAGCAGCCACCACGCGGGGAGGGTGACGGCCAGGCTGTGGAGGATGATCAGCCAGGCCGGAAACAGGATCACCCGCCAGTCCCTGGGACTGTCGTAAGTCATATGGCCGGGGGTGAAAAAACTGTGATGATCACCCGTGTGGCGTGCATAGAACAGCTTGGAAAACCCGTGTTTATGATGGCCCAGGTGGCGATGGACGAGGTAGATACACAGGTTGAAGAACACCAGCGTCAGGGGCACGGCCAGCCATTCCCAAGCCTGAATGTGCTGGGTGCTGCCCCAGGCCAGGATGATGCAGAACAAACCGTAGCTGAGCACAAAACCGGCATGCAGCCACGGGTTGTAGCGCGGGTGGACAGCGGCGCGGTAGCGTTCGCGAAAGGCCTCGGTGGGATGGGTCATGGCGGCGCTCGTTATATTTTTTGTTGGAGACCAAGCTTAGTCCGGCCTGCCAATTTTGCGAACTGAGCGTGCGCCTGTAGGGGCCGGCTTGCCGGCGATGGTCTTTAACGATCACGGTTCAAAGCACCGGATCCCAGCGCTGCGACCAATCGCTCTCGGCCTTGACCACACCACGCAACAGCACCAGGGCTTGTTGTAATACCGCCGAATCGCGCTCGCGCGAGTACACCAGATAGGTCGGGAAACTGAACTCCGGGGCCTTGGGCACGCGCTCCATTACACCGCTGGCGAGGTAGCTCTGCACCACCCGTGTGCGGAAATAGCCGCTGCCACCGTTCTCCAGAATGTACTGCAGGGCCAGCGGCCCGAGGTTGAAGTTCACGGCGGCGCGGGCCTTGTCGGGCAGGGCGGCGTCATGTTGCTGGCGAAAGCCCGGGCCCCAGTCGATATACACATAGGGATCGGGGCGGGCGGCCAGGCGTACCAGGATCAGTTTTTCTTCCAGCACCTGCTCTACCTGCAACCCCGGCCAGTACTGCGGCTGGAACACCAGCGCGGCGTCCAGCACGCCCAACTCCAGCTGGCGCAACAGGTATTCACCGTCACGCACTTCGGTGCGCAGGGCATGGCTGGGGATGTGCTCGCGCAGGGCCTTGGCCCAACCGAGCATCAGTGGGTTGCACAGGCTGACTTCGCCGCCGATATGCAACACATTGCGATAGCCTTCGGGCAACGGCAGGTCGCGGCGCGCGGCCTCCCAGGTCTGCACCAGTTGATTGGCATACACCACGAACGCCTCGCCATCGGCGGTCAGCCGCGCCCCGGCGCGGTTGCGTACGAACAGCGTGCTGTCGAGCTGGCTTTCGAGCTTCTGCACCCGTGCGGTAATGGCGGTCTGGGTGACGTGCAGTTTCTCGGCGGCTGCGGCCAGGCTGCCGCAGCGGGTGATTTCCAGGAAGGTGCGTGCCAGTTCGATGTCCATGTCGGTCCCGAGGCAGGAGCGAGCGTGCTCGCGAAAGTATGAACGATAACACGGGCATCCTCGATGAATGCGTTGCTCACGCTCTGCGTGTGAGAGTGCCAGGTGTACTTGTGGGTTAAGGAAAGACCTATGCCGACTCGCGTTGTGCCGCGCTAGTTTGGGGTGTGCCTAGGTGGGTTCATCCACAAGGCGTTTCTCATGATTTCACTGAACCAGTGAAAAGGAGACGTAATATGTCGACTTCAGCAACGTTTAGTATTTCTCCCTTTGCCAGCCGCACGGTTACTCAGTTGGATCGTGTACTGCATCACGATCAGCGTGGTGGTGAACGCACAATAAATGGCAAACCTTCGTATACCGTCCAGCAGGCGGCCGATGAGATAACCCGCGACAATTACCGTTGGTACGATACCAATGGCGATGGAAAAACTGACGTCACTTACGAGTTTCGAACGACGGCTGGACCGCTCTTTAGTGCATTGGGACTTAGCGGGTTCAGTGAATTCAATCAGGCACAAAAGGATTCTGCACGGCAGGCGATGGACCAATGGTCAGATATGGCAAATGTCCGATTCACAGAAAAAGGTCAGGGGGGGCAGGGAGAGGGCAGTATCAGCCTTGGCAATTTCACTGAAAGCACCGGGGGCCAGAACGCTTTCGCAACACATCTTCCTTCTGAGGCGACTCAGAGAGTCCTGGCGGATAACCCGCATTATCCGAGGGCTGGTGCGGTTTCGCAAATATGGCTTGCTGGAACAGACGAGTCGCACACAGCACCTAGTCATACCAACGAGGGGCACCTGACCAACATCCACGAGATTGGTCATGCCTTGGGTTTGTCACACCCCTTTAGAAATAGTCCTACAGGTTCGAGTTACGGTACTGCAACCTACGCCGAGGACACGGTTGGGCATAGCCTCATGAGCTACTGGAGTGAACACCATACTGGCCAGTCCTTCGTTAAGAACGGTATCAATCACCAACCCTCTACGCCGATGGTCGATGACATCGCAGCCATCCAAAAACTCTACGGGGCCAACCACGAAACCCGGGTGGGCGATACCACCTATGGCTTCAATTCCAATGCTGGCCGTGAGGCCTATCACTTGAACTCATCGAGCGACGCGCCGGTGTTTACAATATGGGATGGAGGAGGTGTAGACACCCTGGACGTTTCTGGTTTTAGCGACAACCAACTGATCAACCTCAACGAAGGCGCACCTTCGGATATCGGCGGGATGAAAAAAAATGTATTCATTGCCAAGGGCACGACGATAGAAAATGCCAAGGGTGGACCGGGAAACGATATCTTTATCAGCAACCTCACCCAGAACATATTGACCGGTGGCGGCGGCAATAACCGCTACCTGTTCTTGAACGCGCAGCAGTCGACACCGGAGAACCCCGATCGGATTACCGACTTTGTGTCCGGTAAGGACCAGATCGATGTATCGAACCTACGAGCGACAGGGCCACAGAGTACCTATATAGATCCTGATGATTACAATCCAATTGATGAGGCTTTGTATGGCGCCGAATCAATTCCGAGACGTGACATAGCGAAAAAGCGCATGACGTTTACCCGCCAGTTTACCGGTGAAGGCCGACAGGCCATCGTGGACTACGACTATCAACGCCAGCAGGCCACGCTGCAGATTGATCTGGACGGAGATCGGCGTGCCGACTTCTTACTCAAGGTTGATAGTGCGCGGCCTCTAGAAGGGGCTGATATAAAACAATAAACCAACAGCGCCACCTCGCAGGAATCGTCAAGCCGATTCCTGCGAGTCAGGTTTCAGTTGGGTGTCCGGGGTTCTTGCAAGTGCTGGGTCGGGAATGCCTGGGCATAGGCCTGGCACACCCGCAGCACCTGCTCATCGGCAAATCGCGCGCCGACCACATGCAACCCCACCGGCAGCCCATTGGCCGCCAGCCCGCACGGTACAGAGGCCGCCGGTTGCTGGGTGAGGTTGAAGGGGTAGCTGAACGGCGTCCACTCCATCCATTCGCCCAGACCGGAGCTCGGTGGCACGTTGTGCCCAGCTTCAAACGCGGTGATCGGCAACATCGGCGAGACCAGTATGTCGTAGTGCTCATGGAATGCGGCCATGCGCGCCACCAGCGCTGCCCGTGCTTCCAGGGCGGCGTTGTAGTCGCCCAGGCTGAGGCGTTCGCCCAGTTGCGCGATACGCAGCAGGCCGGGGTCGAGCAGTTCGCACTGGGCGCCGGTCAGTTGCCCGGTCAGGCGTGCCGCGCCGGCACACCACAAGGTGTTGAACACCTCCAGCGGATCGCTGAAACCCGGGTCGATCTGTTCCACCTGCGCGCCCAGTTGCACCAGGCCGGCGACCGCTTGCGCGACCACTTTGGCCACCTGCGGATCGACCTTCACATAGCCAAAGTCCGGGCTGTAGGCGATGCGCAAACCCTTGAGGTCATTGCCCGGTGTGAGCCACGGCGCACTGCGTGGTGCGCCGATCAGGCCGTCCCTGGCATCCGGTTGCGCCACGGTTTGCAGCATCAGCACGGCATCTTCCACGGTGCGGGTCATCGGCCCCAGGTGCGAGAGGATGGTCATCGAACTGGCCGGCCATTGCGGCACATAGCCGAAGGTCGGCTTGATCCCGAAGGTGCCGGTGAACGCGCAGGGAATACGGATCGAGCCGCCGGCATCGCTGCCCTGGTGCAACACACCAAGGTTCAGCGCCGCCGCCGCGCCCGCGCCGCCGGACGAACCTCCCGCCGTGGTGCGTGTGTCCCACGGGTTGCGGGTGATGCCGTACAGCGGGTTGTCGGTCACGCCTTTCCAGCCGAATTCCGGGGTGGTGGTCTTGCCCAGCAGCACCGCGCCAGCCTTGCGCATTAACGCCGAAAAAGGCGCGTCCACGTCCCACGGCCCGGCAGCGGATGAGGTGCGCGAGCCCTTGCGGGTGGGCATGCCGACGGTCAGGGTCAAGTCCTTGATCGAGGCCGGCACCCCGTCCAATGCGCCGCAAGGCTGGCCCTTGAACCAGCGTTGTTCCGAGGCCCGCGCGGCGTTCAAGGCGCCTTCGGGGTCGACGTGGCAGTACGCGTTGACCACCGGGTTGTAGCGTTCGATGCGCAGCAACGTGTCCTCGGTCACTTCCACCGGCGACAGGCTTTTATCCCGGTAGCGTGCCAGCAGTTCCACGGCCGTCAGGTTGGCGATATCACTCATGCCGCGTGACCTCCCTGGGCTGCATTGACCATGGCCCGCAGCAATACCGCGCAGCCTGCCGCCAGATCGTCCGGTGCGGCGTTTTCGATTTCGTTGTGGCTGATGCCGCCTTCGCACGGCACAAAGATCATCCCGGCCGGGCCCAGTTCGGCGACAAAGATCGCGTCGTGCCCGGCGCCGCTGACAATGTCCATATGGCTCAGGCCCAGCACACTCGCGGCATCGCGCACGGCGTTGACGCAAGAAGGGTGAAAGTCCAGCGGCGGGAAGTCGGCGGTGGGCGTCAGTTCATAGCTCAGACCATGCTGCTTGGCCGTTGCCTCGATCACCTCACGTACTTCATCCACCATCGCTTGCAGCTTGTCGGCATGCAGATGGCGCAGGTCGATGGTCATCTGCACCTGGCCGGGAATCACGTTGCGTGAACCCGGATGCAGGCTCAGGCAGCCGACGGTGCCACAGGCATGGGGTTGTTGTTCATGGGCAATCCGGTTGACCGCGCTGACCACCTGCGCGGCGCCCACCAGGGCGTCCTTGCGCAGGCGCATCGGTGTCGGGCCGGCGTGGGCTTCGACGCCGGTGAAGGTCAGGTCGAACCACTTCTGACCCAGGCAGCCCATGACCACGCCAAGGGTGATGGCCTGGTCTTCGAGCACTGGCCCTTGTTCGATATGCGCCTCAAAGTAGGCGCCCACCGGGTGCCCGAGCACTGCGCGTGGGCCGGCGTAGCCGATGCGTTGCAGTTCGGCGCCCACCGACAGGCCTTGCTCGTCTTGCTTGTCGAGGGTCTCCTGCAAGTCGAATTTGCCGGCAAACACCCCGGAACCCATCATGCACGGCGGGAAGCGCGAGCCTTCCTCGTTGGTCCACACCACCACTTCAATCGGTGCCTGGGTCTCGATCTGCAAGTCATTGAGGGTGCGGATCACTTCCAGGCCGGCCATCACCCCATAGCAGCCATCGAACTTGCCGCCCGTGGGTTGGGTGTCGATATGACTGCCGGTCATCACGGGTGGCAGGTCAGGGTTACGTCCGGCGCGGCGCGCGAAGATATTGCCGATGGCATCCACGCTGACGCTGCAGCCGGCGGCCTCGCACCACTGCACAAACAGGTCGCGGGCCTGACGATCCAGGTCGGTCAGGGCCAGGCGACACACGCCGCCCTTGGCCGTGGCGCCGAGCTGGGCCAGGTCCATCAAGGATTGCCACAGACGGTCGCGGTTGATCAGCGGGGTGTTGCTCTTGAGCGGTTGCGCAAAACTATTCATCTGCAAACTCCGGTCAGGCACTCAGGGCCAGGTAGCGGTTCTTGATGGTCGGGTCGGCGCGAAACGCCTCGGCGCTGCCTTCATAGACCACGCGGCCCTGTTCGAGCACGTAGTGGCGGTCGGCGAGCTTGTCGCAGACCAGCAGGTTCTGCTCCACCAGCAGCACCGGCAGGCCGTCGTCCTTGATCTTGCGCAGGATCTTTACCAACTCGTCGACAATCACCGGGGCCAGGCCTTCGGTGGGTTCGTCGAGGATCAGCAGCTTGGGGGCGTTGAGCAGGGCGCGGGCGATGGCGAGCATCTGTTGTTCGCCACCGGACAACGCATGGCCGGCATTTTTGCGCCGCTCCTTGAGACGCGGGAACATGGCGTACACGTCTTCCATCTGCCAGCGGCTGGTCTTGCGCACGGCGATGCGCAGGTTTTCCTCGACCGTCAGCAGGCGGAAGATTCCGCGGTTCTCCGGCACCAGCGCCAGGCCCTGGCGCGCTATCTCAAATATTTTCTGCCCCACCAGCGGCTGGCCGTTGAAATGAATCTGCCCCTGGCGCGGGCAGATAATCCCCAGGATGCTACGCAGGGTGGTGGTCTTGCCGGCGCCGTTACGGCCGAGCAGGGTCACCAGTTCGCCGGGGTTGACGGTCAGGGACACACCCTCAAGGACGTGGCTCTTGTCGTAGTAGGAATGGATATTGTCGACGGTCAGCATCAGGCGGCTTCTCCCAGGTAAGCAGTGCGCACGCGCTCGTCGGCACGCACGAATTCGGGCGTGCCTTCCACCAGGATCTGTCCGTGGCTCATCACGGTGATGCGCTGGCTGATAGACATGACGATGCTCATGTTGTGCTCGATCAGCAGCACCGTATGGTCACGACCGAGGTCGCTGATCAGTTGGGTCATGATTGGGATATCGTCGATGCCCATCCCCGAGGTGGGCTCGTCGAGCATCAACAGCTTGGGTTTGGAGCAGATCGACATGCCCACCTCCAGCACCCGTTGCTGACCATGGGACAGCTCGCCGGCCAGGGTGTCGGCGCGGGCGGTGAGTTGCAGGCGTTCCAGGACTTGGTCGGCCATCTCCAGGTGTTCGCGCTTACTGTCCACGCGGCGCCAGAAGTTCAGGGCGCGGACGCCGTCGCGGCCCTGTGCGGCCAGGCGCAGGTTCTCGCGCACGCTGAGGTTCTGGAACAGGCTGGTGAGCTGGAACGAACGGGCCATGCCCAGGCCGACGCGGCTGTGGGCCGGTTTGCGCATCAGGTTCTGGCCGTCGAAATGAATCGCGCCTGCCGTCGCTTGGCGCTCGCCGGTCAGGCAGTGAAACAGGCTGGTCTTGCCGGCACCGTTGGGGCCGATGATGGTATGGATGGTGCCGGCTTCGACCTTGAGGTTGACGCCGTTGACCGCACGGAATGCACCGTAGGCCAGTTCCAGGTCTTTGGTTTTCAGCAGGATGCTCATAGCAGCTCCTCCTAGGTCACGGCGGCGGCCTTGCGGCTACCCCGCACACGGTCGAACAGCGACGACAGGCCGCCCCACAAACCACCGCGCATAAAGATCACCACCAGGATCAGGATCACCCCCAGCAGCATCAGCCAGCGCGGCCACAGGTCGGAGAGAAAATCCCCCAGCAGCACAATGGACCCGGCGCCCAGCAACGAGCCGAACAGCGAGCCGGTGCCGCCGACGATGGTCATGATCAGGATGTTCTCCGACATCACCAGGTCGATATTGGACAGCGGCACAAAGTGCAGGAGCATGGCGTACAGCGCCCCGGCAATCCCGGTGACCGCGCCAGACAGCACAAACACGAGGATCTTGAAGTGGCGCGTGTCGTAGCCGATGGCCGAGGCGCGGGTTTCGTTTTCGCGGATCGCCATCAGCGTGCTGCCGAACGGCGAGGCAATCACCCGGCGTGCACCGATAAAGATCAGCAGGAACAGCACCGCGACAAAACCGTAGAACACTCGGGCGTCGGCCAGGGACAGCAGTACGGTGTCACCGATACGGATTTGCGGGCGCGGCACGCTGAGCAGGCCGTTGTCGCCACCGGTCCAGTCGCTCAGGGTGTAGGCGATGAAGTAAGCCATCTGGCTGAAGGCCAGGGTCAGCATCACGAAGTAGATACCGGTGCGACGGATCGCCAGGGCGCCCACCAGGAACGCCAGGAACCCACCGGCCAGCGCCGCGCCGAGCAGCGCGCTGAACAGGCCCAGTTGCAGGTGGATCATCAGCAAGGCTGCGCAATAGGCGCCGGCGCCGAAGAAGATGCCTTGGCCAAACGACAGCAGCCCGGTGTAGCCCAGCAGCAGGTTACAGGCCAGGGCGGCGAGGGCAAAGATCAGGATCTCGGTGGCCAGGGTCGCCGAAGGCAATATCAACGGCAGGCCGATCAGCACCGCCAGCACCCACAGCAACATGGCCTTGGATTGGGTCTTGGCAAACGGCAGGGGATTTTTCTCGCTCATGTCAGACTCTCCCGAACAAGCCGTAAGGGCGCACCAGAATCACCACGGCCATGGCGCCGTAGATCATCAGGCTCGCGCCTTGGGGCCAGAGTGTGGTCATCAGGCTTTGCACCACGCCCACCAGCAGGCCACCCACCAGGGCACCGCCGAACGAGCCCATGCCACCGATGACCACGACGACGAAGGCGATGCCGAGGATTTCCGGACCGACAAAGGGCTGGGCGCCGCGCAAGGGGGCAAACAGCACCCCAGCGATGCCGGCCAGGGCCACGCCGAGGGCGAAGGTCATGGAAAACAGGCGGAAAATATTGGTGCCCAGCAGCGAGACGGTCTCGGTGCTCTCACTGCCGGCCCGCACCAGGGCGCCAAAGCGCGTGCGCTCCAGCAGCAGCCACAGGCCCAGGCCCACCAGCGCAGAAAACACAATCAGGAACAGGCGGTAGTAGGGGTACACGAAGTCGCCGACCACCAGCACCCCGCGCAGCAATTCCGGCACGGCGACGCTCTTGCCCACCGGGCCCCAGATCATCACGCTGGCTTCCTGGATGATCAGCGCGATACCCAGGGTCACCAGGATCTGGAACATGTGCGGCAGGTGATAGATCCGCTGGATCAATAATCGCTCGATCAGCCACGCCAGCGCGGCCACCACCAGCGGTGCGATCAGCAGGGCCAGCCAGAAGCTGTCGGTGAGGCTGACGGCGGTGTAGCAGATGTAAGCACCCAGCAGGAAAAACGCGCCGTGAGCAAAGTTGACGAAGTTCAACAGGCCGAAAATGATCGTCAGCCCGACCGCGATCAGGAAGTAGATCATCCCCAGGCCCAGGCCGTTGAGAATCTGGAACAGGTAAAGATTGAGCATGCAGGAATCCTCCAACAGACGGCCGCGATCAACGGCCCTGTCGTGTATTACCGGTGAAAGGGGCGGATCAGCCGAGCGTGCAGCCCGTGGCTTCTACCGGTGGGAACGACTGGCCGGCACTGAGGACCTTGGCCAGGTCATCCTTGTCGGCCATGTCGCCTGCGGCCTTGCCCACCAGCAGGTAGTAATCCTTGATCACCTGGTGGTCGCCGGCACGGATTGTTTCCTTGCCGGTCGGGCCCTCGTAGCTCAGGCCCTGCATGGCCTTGGCCACCGTGGGGCCGTCGAAGCTGCCGGTGGCCTTGATGGTGTCGAGCATGACCTTGGTGCTGATGTAATCGGCGGCCAGCGGGTAGGTGGGGTTGATCCCGTACTTGGCCTGGGTCAGCTTCACCAGCTCGCGGTTGAGCGGGGTGTCGACCTGGTGCCAGTACTGCGCGCCGAGGTACACGCCTTCGAGCACATCGCTGCCCAGTTCTTGGAACTGGTCGAGTCCGGCGGACCATACCAGCAGCACTTTCATGCGCTCCTTGATGCCGAAGTTCACCGCCTGGCGCAGGGTGTTGGACGACTGGCTGCCGAAGTTGAGCAACACCAGCACATCGGGCTTGGCGGCGATGGCGTTGGTCAGGTAGCCGGAGAACTCCTGCTCCTGCAACGAGTGGTAGCTGTTGCCGACATGTTCCAGGCCGTTTTCGGCCAGCACCGTCTTGGCGCCTTCGAGCAGGGCTTCACCAAACACGTACTGCGGCGTGATGGTGTACCAGCGCTTGGCGTCCGGCAGCAGCTTGATCAGCGGCACCAGGGTTTCGCGGATCGCACCATAGGTGGGCACCGACCAGCGGAAGGTCGCGCTGTTGCAGTCCTTGCCGGTGACTTCATCGGCGCCCACCGGGGTCATGAACACGCCACCGACTTTGCCCACTTCCTTGGCCACCGCCAGCGCCGAGGAAGACAGGGTGCAGCCCTGGAAGAACCGCGCACCGTCCTGGCCAATCGCCTCCTGGACCTTGCGCACCGCCTTGCCGGCGTTGCCTTCGGTGTCGATCACCTTGTAGTTCAACGGGCGCCCCAACACGTCGGGGTACTGCGCCACGGCCAGGCGTGAACCCATGTCGGCAAATTTGCCATAACTGGCAAACGCGCCAGACATGGACTTGAGGCCGTAAAAGGTAAACGGTTCGGCGGCGAATGCGTGGCGCACGCTCAGCGGAAGACTGAGCGCGGCGGCGGCGGTGAGGCTGGCTTTCAACAACGTACGACGCTGCATGGGGTGACTCCCTGGTTTAGTTATTGGCAGGAGTGGCAATGGCGATACGGTGGAGCACGGCCTGTGGGCAGGCCTTTTTTATTGAAGTGAAACGCAGTCCAAATGTGGGAGCGGGCTTGCTCGCGAATGCGGCGTATCAGTTGACATATCCATCGCTGACCCACTGCATTCGCGAGCAAGCCCGCTCCCACATTGGATTAGTGGTGTGTTCAGGAGTGATCGAACTCCAGCAGAAAGTGCGGGCTGACCTGGCCTTCCAGCGCGGTCATGTGGTGTTCGGCGTCGCACATGTGCTCATGCATCAGGCTGCGCACGGCCGCTTCGTCGCCGGCGCGAAAGGCGCTCAGCAGTTGCTTGTGATAGTCCAGGTTGGCGGCATCGAATTGCTTGCGCTTGGGCTTGTAGGCTTTTTTCAGCACCACCAGGTCGCGCAGCAGGTCGTTGAGGAACTGCGCCATGAAACTCAGCAGCGGGTTGGGGCAGGCCCTGGCCAGCAGGTTGTGGAATTCCAGCTCCGCCAGGCGCTGCTCACGCTGGCCGGCTTCGCTGTCTTCGGGCGCGCTGCAAAAATCTACGTTGTCTTGCAGGGCGCGATAGTCGTCTTCGCTCAAGCGCCCCAGCACCGACACCGCCAATTCCACCTCGATCACCTTGCGCAGTTGATACACCTGCTCGCCATCCAGGTGCTGGAAGTGCAGGTAGTTGCGCAAGGCGCGGCTGGCCGGTTCGGTGCCGGCCTGGTTCAGATAGGCGCCACCGGTGGGGCCGGTGCGGGTGCTGACCAGCCCTTCGACTTCCAGGGCCTTGAGCGCCTCACGGGCCGAGCCCTTGGAGCATTGGAAACTTTCCATCAACTCGCGTTCGGTGGGCAAGCGGTCGCCGGGCTTCAAGGCATCGGTGACGATCGAGCGCTTGACCGACTCGACAATCACATCGGAAAGCTTCTGGCGTTTGCGTCGCAGGGGGCGGCTGAGCATGGTTTTCTATTTATCGTATTAATGCGGATAAATAGCACTTAATAGGGGTTGGGCAGAGGCGTCAACGGCAGGCGTCGTTTTCAGGTAAAACAGGTCGTAAACCACCTTTGGACTAGCAGGCCAACTCAAATCAACTGTGGGAGCTGTGGAGTTAGGCAGATTGAGCCTGGCGCAGTAATTGCGTGCCTTAGCGCTCCAGTCTTTGTGCAGGAGCAACCGACCATGCAATTACGAGCCTTGCGGTATTTTCACGAGGTGGCGCGCTGTGCCTCGTTGCGTAAGGCGGCCGAGCGTTTGTACGTCACGCCCACTGCCGTCAGCCGGCAGATCGAGCACCTGGAACACTTCTTTGGCGCCGCCCTGATTGAGCGCGGCCCGCGTGGCATCCGCCTGACGGTGGAGGGTGAGTGCCTGGCTGAGCAGGTCACCAGCACCCTGCGTGGTCTCGATCAAGTGCGCGATGTGATCGCCAGCCGGCAAAGCCAGGTGGCGGGTAACATCAGTATCCATGTGTCAGAAAGTATCGTTTCCACGGTGCTGGCGCCGGTGCTCGCGGCGTTCTACCGCGCGCACCCCAAGGTCACGTTCAATATTGTGATCGCCAGCGCCTCGGCCACCCTGGATGCCCTGTGCAGTGGTGAGGCCGACCTGGGCCTGGCGTTCTATCTGCAGGAGCGGGCCGATGTTGAAGTCACCGCGCAATGCGAGCTGTGGCATCGGGTGCTGGTCAGTGCCGAACACCCGTTTGCCCAGCGCGACAGCATTGAACTGCATGAGCTTGAAGGCCAACCCCTGGCCATCCCCGACTCGGCGTACGGTGTGCGCCAGGCCCTGGAGGCTGCGGCGAAAAAGCGTGGGGTGACGATCCAGCCGGTGTTCACCACCAGCTCCCTGGAAGTGCAGAAAAGCCTGGCCCGGCAACGGGCGGCGGTGTTGATCCTGCCCCAGGTGGATGCCGATGCCCGCGACCTGGGCGATGGCCTGGTCGCGGTGCCGATTGCCGATGAACACCTGGGGCGGATTCGCATTGACCTGTGCGGGTACCGCAACCGGCCGCGTTCGGTGGCGGTACTCAAGTGCCAGGAAATGCTCGCCAGCGCGATGCAGCGTTGCGCGCTGGTGGACTAGTCGGCCAGGCAACGGGTCGACGAGGGCGGCAACCTGCCCTGGGCCAGGTAGGTGCCGACCCAGCGGTTCACGCATTGGCTGGCATCCGTGGTTGTGCTCTGTAGGTACGGGCCCTTGAGCCGCAGGGTGGCGGGCAGTGCCTCGAATGCCTGGGCGGTGGCTTCGACGGGCTCGATCAGCACCATGCGCTCGACGCGGTCGGCAAACAATGCGGCATAACCGGCGCCGAGCAAATTGCCTTGGGCGATGCCCAGGAAGCTGATGCGTTGCTCCCCCAGTTGCAGGCGTACGAACTCCATGTCCCAGGCCGATTGTTCGTCGGCAGCTCCATTGCGTGGGCTTAGCTCGATGACATCGTAGAAACGCGTCAACGTGCGGTACGCCTCAGTGTTGTAGTACTTCCAGACCGTCGCCAGATGCACCGCAAAGACTCCGCGTAAATCTGCTTGAGGCGTGGCGGGGCGGGCGAAGATTACACCTCGGCGCTCCAGGGGCTGCCGGGCACCGACCCGAGTGATGGTCAGGCGATAGGTGCGTGCGTCAGGGGCTTGATGATCCAGTGGCACGGTGACAATGCCGCACTGGGTGCGCGCGACCACCTCCTGATCCAGGGCCCGCCCGGGCAGGCGCGGGCAATCGACCAGCCATTCGATACCCGGCGGTGCGGCGTGGCCGGGTGAACTCAAGAGCATCATCAAGCCACTGATGATGCAAAGCGCTGCTGTTTTCAAAGGATTCATCCGCATTCCTGGGTAACCGTCCATAGGGACAGACTTTTTACCAAGTGCGGCGATGAGCCAATGCCGGAGCAGTCTTATGCAGGGTGTAAGAATTCTGAATATTTCCCGTCGGCATTGACTGGTGCCGACGGGCGGGTGTCAGAACAGGTTGATGGGAAAGTTGCCAACGATCCTGAATTCGTCATAGCTGCCATCAATCTGCCCGCCGCTGGCGCGGTGGTTGTAGACGATGGTGCGCACCACGGTGTTCTTCAGTTTCCCGGATTGCACCACATAGGCCAGCATCAAGCCGTTTTCGTTGTGCTTGGCGTTGTCCAGCCCGCGCACGTTGTAGCCGGTGTTGTGGCCGTTGCGATCACCCTCGTAGTGCGTGCCGTCGATGCCCCAGCCCTTGGCGTGCCACAGGCTCGCCGTCAGGCCGGGCACGCCGTAGGCGGCCAGGTCGATGTCGTAGCGCAGTTGCCAGGATTTTTCGTTGGGGCCGTTGTAGTCCGAATACAACGAGTTGGCCATGTAGTTGCCGGTGGACTCCCACACATAGTCGAAGTACTCGTTGCCGAACACCTGTTGCCAGGCCAGGGTCAGGCTGTGGGCCTGGTGGTTGGCGGTCACGGCCAGGCTGGCGGCGTCGTTGTCGATGTAGCCCAGGCGCTGCTGGCCGGAATCCTGGGTGTGGTAGTAGTGCAGGGCGGTCTTGAGGGCGAGCGTATTTTTGTCGCCGACGCGATGGGTCAACCCCAGGTAATACTGGTCCCACATGTCCTCGAAGCGCGAGCCATAGAGGCTGGCTTCCAGGCCATAGCCGGGCTTGAGCGTGGCCCCCAGGTAGCTGATACGTGCGCCGCTGTAGGCGCGGTTGCCGAAGGTGGTGGTCAGCCGCTCGGCGCCGGTACCGGTACGTGGGATTGCACGGTCGAAGCTGCCGCCCTGGATCGACAGCCAGTCCAGTTCGTTGCTGTACAGGCCCACGCCCTGGAAGCTTGAGGGCAGGGCGCGGTTGTCCTTGTAGCGCAGGATCGGGTTTTCGGTCATCAAGCGCCCGGCCTTGAGCTCGGTGTTGGACAGGCGAAACCGCACATCGCCCACCCCCAGCCGGCTCCAGGTCGGGATCGCGTCGCCGTCGCTGTCCACCAGCACGCGGTCGCCGCCATTGGCCACCTTGCCATGCCCGCGTTGCAGGTTGACGGCACTGAACACCCCCACATCCACACCCACGCCGATCACACCTTGGGTATAGCCGGAGCTGTACTTGAGCATGGCGGTCTGTACCCAGGTTTCACGCACGCGGGTGCGTTCGATGCCGCCGGGTTTCTTGATGCTCAGGTAGGTACTGCGCTGGGTGTGCTGGTTGGAATAGTAGTGACGCAGGTTCAGGTCCAGGCTGCTGCCCTCGATAAAACCGGGAGCGCTGGCCTGGGCGTTTTCTTGCGCATAAGCCTGGGTGCCGGCCGCCAGGGTGGCGGCCAGGAAAAGACGTGGATACATGGTTAATCCCCACACAGAGAAGAAACTGTAGGAGCGAGCTTGCTCGCGAAAAGCCGGAGACCGCCGCGTGCATCCAGAATGCGCGCGTTATCGTTGACGGTCTTCGCGAGCAAGCTCGCTCCTACATGAAGGGTGCATACGCGCTGTTCAGCGAACCGAGGCTTCTCTGAGCCGGGTTTCGCGGGCCGGCGTGCCGGGGAGCACGGGCCGGGTTTCCTTGGCGAACCAGGCGGCGGTGAGGCACACCAGGTTGGCGATCAACAGGTACCAGACCGGTGACATCGGGTCGCCCGTGGTGCCGATCAGCCAGGTGATGATGATCTGCGCGGTGCCGCCAAATGCCGCCACACCGAAGGCGTAGACAATCGAGAACCCGGTGGAACGCACGGACTTGGGAAAGCTCTCTACCAGCAACACGATCAACGCCGCGCCACTCATGCCATGCAGGCCGGACAGCACCGCCAGGGTCAGAAGGAAGGTCGAGGGGCTGGGGTGTTCGGTCATCAATTGCAGCGCCGGGAACAGGATCAGCAACAGCACTACCCGTGGCGTCATCAGGATTGCGCGGCGCCCGAAGCGGTCGCACAACATGCCACCGGCAATGGCACACACCGCCATGGCGGCGCCGGCCACCAGGGTCGAGAGCATGGAAATGCTGGTGGGCAACTTCAGCTCGGTGAGGGCAAAGGTGGTCATGTAGTTGAGGAAGTACTGGGTGATGGTGCTACCCGAGAGAATCAGCAAACCCAGGACCAGGGCACGCCGATGCTTGCCGCAGACTTCGCGCACCAGGTCGCCCGTGCTGGTGGTTTCGCCTTGGCCATGGAAGGTCTCGGCCAGGTTGCGGCGGATATAGATACCAATCGGCAATACCAGCAGGCCGAACACGAACGGCACGCGCCAGCCCCAGCTGTTGAGGTCTTCGGGGGACATCACTTTGGTCAGGGTATAACCCACCAGCCCGGCCGCCATGGCAGCGACGCCCTGGGCCACCACTTGCCAGCAGGCATAGGTGCCACGCTTGTGCGGTGGTGCGGCTTCGAGGATGTAGGTGGTGGCGGGGCCCGCTTCACCGCCCCAGGCCAGGCCCTGAATCATGCGCGTGACCACCAGCAGGATTGGTGCGGCAATCCCGATGGTCTCGTAGCCAGGCAATATCGCAATGCTGCCGGTGCCCACCGCCATCATCACCAGGGTCAGCAACATCGCCGGCTTGCGTCCGACGCGGTCGGCGTAGGCGCCAATCAGCACTGCGCCCAGGGGCCGTACGATAAAACCGATGCCGAAGGCGGTGACCGAGAGCATCAAGCTGACGAAGGCGCTGTCGGACGGGAAAAACGTGTGGCCGATCATCACCGCAAAGGTCGCGTAGACCCCAAAGTCGAAAAACTCCACCGCATTGCCCAGCACCACGGCGAAGATGCTCTTGCGGCCAGCGTCCGGCGATGGCGTTTCAGGTGTGTGCTTGGGACCCTCGCGAGTCAATTGTTCAGTGTGCATACCAGCCCCTCGGTTTTAGTTATAGGTCGCCCAGGCCCCGGCCTTGGGGCCAGGAAGCGGGCGTGTGGGTGGGCAGTTCAGTTACAGCGTCAAGGTCAGTTCGGGTTCGGCCATTGGTGGATTGCGCCACGCCAGCTCTCATAGGTTTTTGCGATTTGCAGCAGCCAGATATCGGCGAAACGGGGTGCGATCATCTGCAGGCCGATGGGCATGCCATCGGCGGCGAAACCACAGTTGATCGACAGCGCCGGTTGCTCGCCCATGTTCCAGGGCACGGTGAACACGATGTGTTCGAACGGCAGTTGCGGATCATTGCTCGGTGACGGCCATTGCGCAGGGAATGCATTGACCTGGTTGGTCGGTGACAGGATCAGGTCGAGGTCGCTGAAGGCCTGGGCAGCACGGCGGCGCATTTCAAAGGTCTGGTTGAAACCCTGCACCGCCTGTACACCGCTGATGTCGGCACCGGGCGCGGCCCAGTCGCGGATGTACGGCAAGACCTTATCGAACTGCTCGCTGCTCAAGGCCGACAAGTCGCCCCATTGCCGGGCGCGCCAGAACTGGTCGAGGCCGTCGAGTTGGGCGCGGTCCATGATCGGCGGGATCAGTGTGACCTTGGCGCCATGGGCTTCGAACAGGCGCGCGGCTTGCTCGACCGCTTCACATACGAAGCCTTCCGGTTGCAGGCCTGCACCGGGCTCCAGCATCAGGCCGACGCGCAAGCCCTTGACCGACAGCGGCTGGTTGCTCCACTCGCGGGTGAGCGGCGGCAGGCTGGTGGCGTCGCGGGCATCGGGGCGGGCCAGGTGCTGCATCATCAATACGCAGTCATCCACCGTGCGGGTCATGGGCCCGGCGGTGCGGCCGGTGTAGTACGGATCAATCGGGATGCGCCCCAGGGTCGGCTTGAACCCCACCAGGCCGCACCAGGCAGCGGGCAGGCGCACCGAACCGCCGATATCGGTGCCGATATGCAGTGGCCCGTAACCGGCAGCAGCGGCAGCGGCGGCGCCCGAGCTGGAGCCGCCGGTATTGTTGGCGGTGTTCCACGGGTTGCGCGTGATGCCATGGAAGCTCGACAGGCCGGAGGAGAGCATGCCGAAATCCGGGACAGTGGTCTTGGCCAGCACAATCGCCCCGGCTTCACGCATCCGTGCGGCGGGTGGTGCGTCCCTAAGGGCTGGGGTCAGGCGGGTGGCGGCGCTGCCAAGGGGAATAGGCGTGCCTTCGGTGGCGACCAATTCCTTGATGGTCACGGGCACGCCATCGAGCACACCGTTGGGCTGGCCTTTGTTCCAGCGCTCGGTGGAGGCCTGGGCTTGCTGGCGCACCTGCTCTGGGTCGAAGGCATACAGGGCGCGGATCTTCGGCTCCCAGCGGTCGATGTGGGCCAGCAGATGGTCGTAGTAGTCGATGGGGGAGAGCTGGCGGCTGGAGAATTGCTCCAGCAACTGGGCGGCCGTGAGGTCGTGAAGATCGGTCATTGAGCGCTTCCTGGTGATGGGCCTTGGGGCTCATGGCGGGTGGCTGTTGATCTGGACTATATAAACCTGCCGGGGTGTCGACCATCACAATCGAGGCGGTGCAGTGTTGCGTTTTTGTGTGCACTCAATGGTCGCGACTGTGGGAGCGGGCTTGCTCGCGAATGCGGTGTATCAGTCGATAAATGCATTGGCTGACCGGCCGCCTTCGCGAGCAAGCCCGCTCCCACATTGGCTCAGCGCAACAATTGCTCGATAGCAGCCCACACCCGTGGGTCATCACAATGGGCCACATTGAAGCGCATAAAATCCCCCATCCCCGGCTCGTACCCAAACAGCGCCCCCGGCGCCAACACCATGCCACGCTTGAGCCCCGCCTCGGCCAGTTGTTCACCATTGACCCCAGTCGGTAGGCGCGCCCAGATAAACATCCCGGCCGTATAGGCGATGGGCAGTTCACAGCCACAACGGCGCAGCCACTGCTCCACCCGTGCGCCGGCTTCGAGCAATCGCTGGGCCATACGCTTGCGGTGCCGGGCATAGCTGCCCTCATTGAGCAAGCGATAGACAATCTGCTCGAACAACTCTGACGTCACACCGCCGCTCATCAGCTTCATATTGGTCAGGTTGGCCGCCAGTTGCGGCGCAGCCACCACATAGCTGACGCGGGTATTGGCGCTGAGGGTTTTCGAGAAGCCCGACAGGTAGGTCACCTGGTCCAGGCCGGCGAGTGCCGCCAGGCGTGGCGGCGGGTTGGGGTGCAGGTCGCCGTAGAGGTCATCCTCGATGATATGGCAGTGGTATTGACGCATCAGTTGCAACAGCCCAAAGGCCTGGGCGGCGCTGAAGGAATGGCCGGTGGGGTTGTGCAAAATACCGGTGGTCAGATACAGGCTGGGCCGCTCTTCGATGAGCAATTGTTCCAGGGCCGCCAAGTCGAAACCGTCCGGGCCCCGTGGCAGCGTCACCACCTTGACCCCATGCAGCGCCAGGTTGGCGTGGAAGTTGAAGTAACACGGCGCATCCAGCAGCACGGTGTCGCCGGGGCGGGCCAGCAAACGCATCAACATGTCCAGCCCCTGCAGGGTGCTGGGCGTGGTGATGATCTGTTCCACCGGTACCGCCAGGCCATCGTCCTGCAGTTTTTGCTGCAGGGCCTGGCGCAACGGCAGGAAACCCGCCGGGGTACCCATGCCGGCTATGCGCAGCGACGGCGCTCGCACCACACTGCGCATGGCCTGGCGCATGGCTTCGCAGTTGAGCCAGTCTTCAGGCAGGTGACCACCACCGGGTCGCAGTTCGCCTTGGCCAATGAGCATGGGCCTGCGCAGGACACTGAGCAGATCCTGGGGCAGCAGGTCGACCCAGTTGCTGGACGACGGCTGTGCCTGGCGCTGGGCGACAAAATGCCCACGGCCCTGGCGCGAGGTCAGCAGGTGCTGGCCGCGCAGACGGTCGAGGGCTTCATTGACCGTGAATTTGCCGACGCCCAGTTGCTCGCCCAATTCACGCACTGAAGGCAATTTGCTGCCGGCGACCAGTTCGCCCTGCTCAATGGCACGGGCAAAGGCCTCGACGATTTGCTGGACCTTGGGGCCTTGGTCATGGAAGCGTATCTGCGGAAGGGGCATCGCGACGTCCTGAGGTTTGCCGGTCACTTTACCGGTAAAGTCTGCGTGAATAACCGCAGAGTTTACCTGCCCGCCGTCGAATCCGCGCCCTAGACTGCGCAACATTCCTCCCTGTTGTGAAATTGCCCACCATGGTCACCGCCCTGACGCTGTCATCTTTCCTGTACTTCCTGCTGCTGTGCAGCACGTTGGCCTTCAGCCCCGGCCCCATGACCTTGCTGCTATTGAGCCTTGGCCTGAAGGACGGCTTGCGCCATTCGCTGCCGGCGCAGTTTGGCGCCAGCGTGTCGTACCTGATTTCGATCCTGATCTTTGCCGTGGGTTTTTCCGAGTTGATCAGGGGCTACCCGCTGATTACCCAAGGCATCCAACTGGTGGGCGTGGCCTACATCCTCTACCTGGCCTACAAGCAGTGGACCAGCAGCGGCGTGCAGATAAACACTGCCGGGCAAGCACCGCAGACGCGCCGTGGCCTGTTCGGCAAGGGCCTGCTGACCGGGTTGTCCAACCCCAAGGCCATTATTTTGTTCAGCGCGGTATTCCCGCAATTTGCCGCCGTGGGCCAGGACAGCGCCGCTGGCGACATTGCCATCCTTGGCCTGACATTCCTGATCCTGCAGTTCGCCAGTGGTTGCCTGTATTGCTATTTCGGCCAGCGGATCAAGCATGTGCTGGAGTCGCCGCGCAAGCGTGTGCTGTTGCAGAAGGTCACGGCAGTGCTGCTGCTGGCCGTGGCGATGCTGCTGGCGCGTGGGTTCTCCCAGTAGGAAATGACGCCAAGCCTTTGGCACTGCGGCCTGCACGCGGGATAAGCCTCTGAGCGGTAGTGGCTATTTGCCGTTGCCCTGATAGACTTCCAGCATTCATCCAGGATCAGCCAGATCATGCCAGCCGCAGGAGGGAAAGGACTTCCGCTCGCCAAACGCCTGTACAAATCGCGGACCCTGGGGCTGACGCTCGGGTTTGTGTGTGTGGTTGCCGGCATGTACCCGCTGGCCCCACCAACATGGCTCTGGGCGTGGATGGTCATCAACGCTTTCGCCTGGCCACACCTGGCCTACCAATGCTCGCGCCGCGCCGAAAACTCGCTGCGGACCGAGCGCTGCAATTTATTATTTGACTCGTTTTGTGGCGGTTTCTGGGTTGGTGCCATGCACTTCAACCCGCTGCCGAGCGTCACCACACTGTCGATGATGACCATGAACAACGTCGCCATCGGCGGGCCGCGGTTCATGTTGCTGGGCTGGGTGGCCCAGGCGCTGGGTGTGGGTGCGGCGATGCTGATATTCGCTCCGGCCTATATCGCCCTGACCACCTCGACCCAGCTCTATGCCTGCTTGCCGATCCTGATGCTCTATCCGCTGGCGCTGGGCTGGATCTGTTATCGCCAGGCCATCACCCTGGCCAAGCACAAACGCGAACTACTGGCCCTGAGTCGCACCGACAGCCTGTCCGGGCTGCTCAACCACGGCGCCTGGAAAGACCACCTGGAACTTGAATTCCAGCGCTGCCGTGGCGGCCAGCAAGGTGCAGCGATTGCGTTGATCGATATCGACCATTTCAAGACCATCAACGACACCTACGGCCATGTCACCGGCGATATCGTGTTGCGCCAACTGAGCAAAGTCCTGCGCCAGAACCTGCGCGCCACCGACCTGGCGGGGCGTTACGGCGGCGATGAGTTCTGCGTGATCCTACCGGACATGCCCCTGGGCCGCGCCACTGAGGTGATGGACGCCTTGCGCGATCGCTTCAGCTCCTTGGGCTATGCCCAAGACCCGACCCTGCGCGCCAGCCTGAGCATCGGCCTGGCGCCGTATCAACCGTCCCACGACGATGCAACCAGTTGGCTCAGTGATGCGGATCAGGCGTTGTATGAGGCCAAGAGCAGTGGGCGCAACCGGGTGAGGTCGGTGCAGGGGAGTTGGGTCAGGTCGGTTTGAGGATGAATAAAGCGGTGATTGTCAGAAGTTGCTGGAAAGTCTGGTGAGTATCGACTCGGGCTCTGGCTACGATCCCGACGTTGGACAGGGCTGCCTGTAGGAACTGGAGGCACCTACGAAATCTCAGCTTTAGCAGTGGATCAGGCGACATCTTCAGTGCCTGTACCGCCGCCATCGCAGCCTCGCTAAAGCTCGACAGCTCCCACAGGGGA